>DAOWFN010000113.1 GCA_030637945.1 Gammaproteobacteria bacterium | reverse complement strand
GTCCATCGGCATTTCCAGTTCTGACTGATCGTAATCAAAGCCTCGAGCTGCGGTAACCAGCTCTTCTATATTTTCCACTCGCGCCTGAGCCTTTTCACCTTTTTCCTTTTCATAAAACTCGATAAGACCCACGTTATGCACGACATGATCAACCTGTTCATGCAGTGCAACTTCACTGGTGTCCTTTTGCATCGCTTCGATCAGATCAATAAAACCCTGTAATGCGTTAGACGCCCTTGTTGGCAGGCCCTTATCTTCCAGAATCTGCCTGGCGGCCAGCCACATAGACTGATTATGCTGCCTGGCAACTTCGCGCACCTTCTCGACACTACGCTCACCGATACCGCGTGTCGGGGTATTAACAACGCGTTCGAATGACGCATCATCATTAACATTGTTCATCAGACGCAGATAGGCGAGTGCATTTCTGATCTCAGCACGCTCAAAGAAACGCATGCCGCCATAAACGCGGTAAGGTATTGCTTCGCTGACAAAGCGCTCCTCAAAAACACGGGACTGTGCATTAGAGCGATACAGGATTGCAACATCTGCACGCGCGTTACCCATGTCTATAAACTGTTTTATTTTCTCGATGACAAAATACGTTTCATCTCGCTCGTCATACGCATTATAAAAAATGATCGGCTCACCATCTTCACCGCTGGACCACAGTTTTTTACCCATGCGGTCAGTATTATTATCGATCAATGCATTAGCGGCAGACAAAATGGTCGTTGTTGAGCGATAGTTTTGTTCCAGGCGAATAACTTCAGCCGATGAAAAATCTTTCTGGAAACGCTGGATATTTTCTACCCGCGCACCGCGCCAACCGTAGATAGCCTGATCGTCATCACCAACGATAAATACTTTATTCGACTGACCAGCCAATAGCTGAATCAAAGCATATTGAATCGTATTGGTATCCTGAAACTCATCGACCAGGATATGCTGAAAACGTTTCTGATAATGTGACTGTAAGGAATCATTATCGCGTATCAGTTCCAGGGTACGTAGTAACAACTCGGCAAAATCTATCACCCCGGCGCGTTCACACGCGGCTTCGTAAGCGGTGTAAATTCTAACTAACTGCTCATAGAGTGGATTTCTTGAAGTATCGATATGCGACGGACGCTTGCCTTCATCTTTACGGGCATTGATAAACCCTTGCGCCTGTTTTGGCGGCCACTTAGCCTCATCCAGTTCTAAGGATTTTAATATTCTACGGACCAGTCGGTATTGATCATCAGAATCAAGGATCTGGAAGCTCTGCGGCAACTTCGCTTCTTTCCAGTGGTTACGCAATAAACGGTGCGCCATGCCATGAAAGGTCCCCACCCACATTCCGGTAACAGGAATACCTTGAAGCTGCTCGACCCGTTGCCGCATTTCAGCTGCGGCTTTATTGGTGAATGTAACCGCAAAAAAGTTGTATGGGGAAACACCTTCTACCTGATTTAACCAGGCGATGCGATGCACGAGCACGCGTGTTTTACCACTGCCCGCACCCGCCAACACGAGCATGTGTTCTGGCGCGGCTGTTACAGCCTCACGCTGTGCGTCATTCAGACCGTTCAATATATGCGACACATCGGCATGCTGTGCCTGATCGACGATCTCCTGAATAATATTATCGCTGGTTTCTGACATTGGTTATCTTCAAATTTTCTATGTTTAAACAGTAATCATTATGCTCTATTTTTTTACTTTAGAGAGCTTTGCACGATGTGGATTTTTCGTCATGGCGGCGTTAAAAATGGTCTCAAAATGCTCATTTACGATGTGTAAACTGCGCTTTTTCGACAATTTTTGCCTTGCCATGACGGGAAAGATGCGTCGTGTAAAGTTCTCTAAAAACTACTGCCTATTTTAAGGTATACACGATCATCACCGATCTCATCATCAAAGCCATGCGCGTAACCCACTCGTGTGCGCAGCACCAAATTGTAGAACAAACTGATATCTGCGGTAACCTCTAAACCTGCACTGGAATAATACGTGTCTGGTGAATCATTATACGCGCTACCGGTTTCTGCAAACAATGTACCGAACCATTGCATGATACCTATAGGCGGTGTCATTACGCCCTGCTCTATACGCTGCAGCGGAAAACGCCACTCACCGGTCAATATCTGTGCGCGACGCCCTCGAAGTTGTGGCAAACCTTCCTGATAACCGCGAAGCGCATATCTTCGATTATCAAACACTGCATCAGTATTGTTATAACCAAGCAATAGATTCAAGGTGTTTTCACTATTACCCTCACCACCTAACTTAAAGTCTCTCGGCTGATCTGTGCCCCAGCCCTGTAAGAAACGTAAGGCTATAACACTCTCTTTACCCGTGCGTATATATTGCTTCCAGTCAAACGTATATATCTGACCACTAAAGTCTGAATTTAAAAGCTCACTGTCCTCTGCGACCAGGCGCAAATTCATACCGTCATTCAAACTGATGGACAAAGGATTCAGGTCAGCAGAATTATACAGCCAGGCGATGCCCAACAAATGATCTTCGAAACTTTCAAAAGGCGTCGCACCGGCTGCCAGCTTATCATCTGAGGTTTTATCGAACATCGCGCTGAATAATAAATCAGACTGTTGCTGTATCTTCGTCCTCGGAAATGCGAGTACCGCACTCGCAATGTTACGTTTCGAAATCCTGTTTAGACCCCCATTTGCATCAAGGCTAATCTCATTCAGCCTCACCACTGAAAGGAAAAAACGATCTGCATAGGCATAGGCAATTTGTCCTGCGGGTCGATCCAGCTTCGAATCGTAACTCGCAGTGATGGTGTAATTGTGTATCCCTAACGCATCGCCGCCCGATGTTGTTATGCCAAACTCTGAACGCTGGTCGCTCACAGAAAATGTTGGAAACCACCAACGCGGGTACATGTTGGATATCGCAGAGTAATCTCTTTCCTGGTGTGCAGATATCTTATAGTTGATCGCTTTCAAATAATCCGCCGACTCAGGCGCTACTCCTGCACCGCTCAGTTTTTCGGCTTCTAGTTTATCCGCCTCTAATTTATCAGCTTCTAATTTATAGATCGCATAACCTTCCACGGTATAACCGGCATAGTATATGGCCCCACCGGTGCTCGCCTGGCTTGACTGGAATGCACCACCGATAAGATTTGTAAGTTGCACCACCTGTTTGCTGGCAACGATATAACGATACAGATTATAGGCACCGTTTGCCTCGAGACTAAATAAGATATCTCCGTCGGGAGTAAATTGCGGGTTGGCGGTGATACTCACTCCCTTAGTAATTTTTTTCCAACTTCTTTTTTCGATATCATACAACTCTAAATTCCAGCCGTTACCTCTGCGCCATTTAGAAGCAACAATTTTTTTACCGTCGGGAGAGACATCGATCTGGCCCAATATCTCACCATTGCTGGCTCTCCATAAGACTTCTTTCAACTGTGCCGTTTTATCTAATAACTGCAGTTCAAAATTGTTTGCGTCATTGTGTACTGCAACTATATCGTTGCCATCAGGAAACCAGCTTGCAAACAGGTAACGGCCACATTCGGTTAGACGCTGCAATTTACCGAGGTCTTCATCATATAAATATATATCTTTATATACCGTGTAATTATTGCAAAATTCGTTTTGCGTCAGCAACAGACCGGCGGTGGGATGCACATCCAGATCCGCTCCATTGTTAAGATCGACAAGCTCCTCTGTCTTACCATCTGCATCAATATGCATCAGGCTCTCGCGTTTATAACCGCCATTACGAACATAAAAAACTTCATCTCCCGCCGCGGTTGCAACGGCACGCACTGAATCTGTTCGGTAGGCGTCTTCTGAAATCTGGCTACCCTTTTTAATGCCTTTAGACTCAATGGCTTCTATCTGCGGCTGAAACCTTTG
>DAOWFN010000118.1 GCA_030637945.1 Gammaproteobacteria bacterium | reverse complement strand
TAGAATACTTGATAGAAAAAGACCTTTTCTGATAGCCTTGAAAAACTTAAAGCCTATTCTGACTGGCTTTGCGGGGTTTTTGTGTAGATTCCCGCCATCTCCACCAAATAATCAAACCACCCTTGCGGTGGTTTTTTTATTTGTGGGTTCGGTGCGGATGAGAACCGCCGTACTGGGTTCACTAAAATCGTCAGGAACGATTTTGAATGTGCGTTTGCTACACAGCCCCGAAGGGGTGAAATACATGGATGTATTTCATAATTCCCGCCATCTCCACCAATAACAAAGGTCACCTATTTTTTAGGCGGTCTTTTTTATTGGTGGATCTGGTGTTAAATTGAGCTCGCTACGGGTTCAAAGATTTGTCAGGAACAATTTTTAACGTGCGTTTTATGCACGGCCCCAGCGGGGTGAGTCTGATGGATGAGACGAATAATTCCCGCTAAGCAATCAATCGAGTCTGACCCCATTGATTTACCGATGTTTTAATCGTTTTCCATTGATGTCTGATATTGACCCAGCATTGCCAGGTGATTAAGACGTGCGCGTTTGAGCAGTGCCTGTTGTGCTGCGGGGATGTTTTCCGGTTTGCCTTGCCATGCTTGCAGTGCCGGTTGTTGTAATGCACGTCCGTAGGAGATACTTAGCTGCCAGGGCGCATCCGGTGCTAGCTGGTTAATAGCATTGAGATTTTCGGTGGCTTCTTCTGCCCCCTGTCCACCAGAGAGGAAGTTTATGCTTAGCATGGCTGATGGTACGGTGCGACGTAAAACTTTAAGCGTGGCGGCAGCTACTTCGTCTGGCTCTGCCCGACGGTTATCTTTTCCCGGCAGGATCATATTGGGTTTTAGGATCATTAATTCCAGTATTACGTGGTGGCGATGTAATGCATCGAATACGGCCTGTTGCACTGCTTCGCTTACTTCTGCGTGACGATCTATGTCGTGGTCGCCATCCATTAATACTTCTGGTTCGACTATTGGTACTACACCTTCTTCCTGACATACGGCGGCATATCGGGCCAGCATCTCGGCATTGGCTTCGATACCGTGTTTCGTGGGAACATATCTGTCGATAGCGTAGACTTCGCGCCATTTAGCGAAACGAGCACCCTGTTCTTTATAGCCACGTAGCCGTTCGGCAAGACCGTCTAATCCTTGTGTAATCAAGTCGCCGGGGGACAGAGCCAGTGGAATTTTCCCTTTGTCGACTTTAATACCAGGTACTATTTTTTGTGCCCAGGCTGCCAGAGGAATGGTTTTGTCGTCATCGGTTTTTTGAACCAGTGTTTCTTCAAACAAGATGGTGCCGCTGATATATTCGCCTAATCCGGGTGTTGTTAACAGTGCACTGCGCCAGACGCGGCGGTTCTCTTCGTTGGACACTACATCGATCGCTTGAAAACGTTTGGCGATGGTGGGTGAACTCTCGTCGGCAGCGAGTATGCCACGCCCTCTTTGCACCATGTCGTTGATGGTGGCTTCAAGTTCAGATAAGTTTTTCATTTCTTTGCTCACTCGTTTTCAAGTTATTCTCTTCATGTTATACGTTCTGAGTTAAGGCGATAATAATATTATATGGTCCCTTCCCGCCAGGAAGAAAGATAATGAGCTTGAGCACCGGTCAGTTGATCTATCTGAATATTCATTGCCCGCAGTTTTAATCTGGAAATTTCATCATCAATCTCGGCGGGCACGTTATGTACAGAGTTTGTCAATTTACCTTTCTGCTTTGCCAGATAGATCACCGACAAAACCTGATTCGCAAAACTCATATCCATTACCGCTGAAGGATGCCCCTCTGCTGCTGCTAGATTAACCAGGCGTCCTTCTGCCAATAGCCGTAGTTTACGGCCGTCAGTAAGGGTATATTCATCAACTGAAGGTCGGGGACGTTGCTTACTGATACTCATTGCTTCCAGGGCGGGAATATTGATTTCCACATTAAAATGCCCAGAGTTAGCCAATACGCAACCATCTTTCATCACGTCCAGATGTTCCTTATCGATGACATGCTTGTCACCGGTCGCAGTAATGATGAAATCGGATTGTTTTGCTGCTTCGTTCAAGGGCATGACGCGATAACCATCCATGGTGGCTTCCAGAGCCCGTACGGCATTAACTTCTGTTACGATCACATGCGCTCCGTGACCTTTTGCCCGCATCGCAATACCTCGTCCGCACCAGCCATAACCGACTACTGTAAAGTTTTTTCCTGCTAGCAGGATATTCGTCGCACGTATTATCCCATCCAGAGTGCTCTGGCCGGTACCATATCGATTATCAAACAGATGCTTGGTCATGGCATCATTAACTGCAATGATAGGAAACTTAAGTTCACTACTCTCTGCCATGGCGCGTAAGCGAATCACACCTGTCGTCGTTTCTTCCGTTCCCCCCAGCATATTGCTTATCAATTCAATTCGACTCTTGTGTATCTCGCTCACCAGATCAGCGCCATCGTCCATGGTGATCACGGGCTGATGATCCAGAACGGCATTGATATGTTGGTAATAGGTTTCTGTTGACTCTCCCCTGATGGCATAGACAGGAATTTTATAACGCTCAACAAGCGCGGCTGCAACATCATCCTGGGTACTGAGTGGATTACTTGCACAGAGAACCAGATCAGCGCCGGCCTTTTTCAATGTGACAGCAAGGTTAGCTGTCTCGGTAGTAATATGAAGACAGCCGCTCATGCGAATCCCTTGCAATGGTTGTCCCAAAGTAAAACGGGCAGACAGTTCCTGTAAGACCGGCATTTCATTCAACGCCCATTCAATACGTAACTGACCTTGTTCGGCCAGGGAAGGATCTTGAATATCACAATCAATGTCTTGCATAATAAAGAACCTCACGAGCCCCTATGACAAATTTTAGGCAAATGATTTCAGCTGAACGGGCTGTCGTTTGTCACCCCAGGTACCGGCTTTATCTTCGAAAACACCGGCACATTCAGCACCACATTTATTGCAGCATCCCTTTTCATCCAGATTCCAGTCTGAAAGGACATACCAGTCACGGCCTATTAACCGTGTATGACATGAATGACAGTAGGTACTCTCACCATCAATATCATGGACATTGCCGGTATAGGCGTAATGTACTCCGTTATCCAGTGCGATTTGTCTTGCACGGGTTAGTGTTTCAGTCGGGGTCGAGGGAACGTCCATCATTTTCCACGATGGATGAAATGCGGTGAAGTGCATCGGCACATCCGGCCCAAGATTGTCGACCACCCAGCGTGTCATCTCGTTAAGTTCTTCTTCAGAATCATTCTTGCCGGGAATAAGCAGAGTGGTGGTCTCAACCCAGACATCAGTCTCATGTTTAAGGTAGATCAGGGTATCCAGTATCGGTTGCAAATGCCCACCGGTTATTTTCCAGTAAAACTCTTCGGTAAATGCTTTTAAATCAACATTCGCGGCATCCATGTATTGAAAAAATTCCTTTCGAGGCTTTTCACTGATATAGCCGGCTGTTACCGCAACCGATTTAATATCGTATTCACGACATGCTTTGGCAATATCGATGGCATATTCCATAAAAATCACCGGATCGTTGTAGGTATAAGCAACACTACGGCAGCCCAAATCTTTTGCTACACGAGCAATTTTTTCAGGTGATGCCTGATCAGCAAGAATATCCATCTCTCGTGATTTACTCATATCCCAGTTTTGGCAAAATTTGCATGCCAGATTGCAGCCCGCTGTGCCAAAAGACAGTACCGGCGTCCCCGGTAAAAAATGGTTTAGTGGTTTTTTCTCGATGGGATCAACACAAAATCCACTGGATCGCCCATAAGTCGTCAGGACAATCTGGTCATTTTTGTTAGCTCTGACAAAGCACAGCCCCTGCTGCCCCTCATGTAATTTGCACTCGCGTGGACACACATCGCACTGAATACGACCGTCCTCCAGTTTGTGCCAGTATTGGGTTGGAAAGGTATCAGTAATGACCTGCTGATTCTTGCTCATGTTCATCACACTTGATTGTTATCATCTGGACATTTGATTCATAAGTAACAGGATAATGCTGTTACTCAGAATTAATATTGATTCAAATCAAGGCAGAAAGTGAAAAGCTAGTCATCTTCATGATTACTCAGATTAAAGGTAATGCCTAATCCCCTTTCACACGGTGCTATCAAGTGTTCGTTTTTTTGACATAATGCAACTCATACGCGCTTATAATGTGAAATAGTTGGACAGTTGATATGTGCCGGAGAAGCAAATGGAAACACCCAAAACCCTGACCATCGATGGTAACCAGGCCGTTGCCGATACCATGCATCTGACCAATGAGGTCATCACGATCTATCCGATTACTCCTGCATCGCCCATGGGTGAATGGGCGGATGAGTGGTCCTCACGCAAGCAGCCAAATGTATAAGGAGCAAGGCTTATAATGGCTACCCTCTCACATATATCACCCAGCCCAACACCCTACTACAGTCAGCCTGTTGAGATTGTAGAGCGCAAAGGCATCGGTCATCCTGATACGATCTGTGATGCCCTGGCAGAGGAACTCAGTCGTACATTGTGTCAGTTCTACCTGGATAACTTTGGTCTCATACTTCATCACAATGTGGACAAGGCATTGCTATGGGGCGGTATTTCACAGCCGAAATTTGGTGGTGGGAAAATCATCTCACCGATGGAAATATTTCTCGCGGGACGCGCCACAAATAAATACAAAGGTGTCAATGTTCCCATTGAAGATCTTGTTGAACAAAGTTGCACTAACTGGCTGAGATCAAATTTTCATGTGCTCGATCCCGAACACCACGTCAAGCTACACAGCCTGATCCGACCCGGTTCGTCTGATCTGGTCGAACTGTATCTGCGCCAGGAAGCAACTGGCATAGCGCTGGCGAACGACACGTCCTGCGGTGTTGGCTACGCCCCTCTCAGCGAAATGGAGCGTATCGTATTACAGGTTGAACAAACACTGAACTCTGTTGAGGTTAAAACAGCACACCCGGAAACGGGAGAAGATATAAAAGTCATGGCAATACGCCGATACAAGAACATCGAACTTACTATTTCCTGTGCGTTTGTTGACAGATATATCGTTGATGCCGATGACTATGTGCAAAAGAAATTGCAGCTTGCCAGATTGGTAGAAAAGACGGCAGCAACAGTGTCAAACAGAAATATCAATGTAACCGTTAATGCAGCTGATAATGTGGATACTGGCAGTCTGTTTATGACAGTAACAGGTACTTCGGCCGAATCCGGTGATGACGGCGAAGTTGGCCGTGGCAATCGTGTCAATGGCCTGATAACCCCATACCGACCCATGAATATGGAAGCAGCCGCAGGTAAAAATCCGGTTACACATGTTGGCAAGCTCTACAACATCGTGGCACAACAGATTGCCTCTTCCCTGGTTCAGGAGCTGGATGAGGTTGCAGAAGCTTATTGTTACCTTGTCAGCCGCATTGGCTCACCCATCAAAGAACCTATGATTGTAGATATTCGTGTTTCGTTTCCGGATGATGGCGACATAGACACCATTCAAAAACCAGTCGATGAAATTGTAACCGAGAAGCTGGAGAACATGGATGCAATCAGGCAGATGCTTCTCAGCGGTGCAATGGTTGTTTACTGATGATTTGGTGTTGTCTTTGTTCCGTTTCAGGGAAAGAGGTAAATAAGTCCGTAACAGCGTTCGGGTTATACTTGCCCTATTGTGAGTGTTTATAAGAATAAACAAGTTCTCTCCTGGGCGTTCTACGACTGGGCCAATTCAGCTTTTGCTACCATCGTGTTAGCGGGGTTTTTTCCGTTATTTTTTAAGCAGTTTTGGTCAGTGCAAAATACGGTTACCGAAAGCACCTTTCAGCTTGGCGTAGGTAATGCGCTAGCCAGTCTGGTCATTGTTATGTTGGCGCCATTATTAGGTGCTATAGCAGATGCAGGCAGCCTGAAAAAACGTTTGCTTATCGTTTTTTCATTGCTGGGTATTTCGATGACGCTCGGCTTGTATTTTGTCGAACAGAATTCATGGTTATTAGCGATCAGTTTTTTTGTATTAGCCTCTATCGGGTTTTCAGGCAGTATTTTATTTAATGATGCATTGTTGATTAATGTCACTGAAGAAAGAAACTATGACCGTGTTTCAGCATTCGGTTATGCCATGGGTTACCTGGGAGGCGGAATATTATTCGCCGTTAACATCGCGATGGTAACGAAACCAGAGTGGTTTGGTTTTTCTTCAGCCAATGATGCCGTTCGCTTTTCTTTTATTACGGTCTCTATCTGGTGGTTAGTATTTTCGATTCCCTTATGGTTATTTGTACATGAAGACAAGACCGGGGAAAAGTACTCAGCTCGACAAACGATATACTCAGCCATAGCGCAGCTTGTTAATACCTTCAAAAAAATAAACGAACTCAAAACGGTCGTTCTTTTTCTGCTGGCATACTGGTTGTACATAGATGGTGTCGATACCATCGTCAGGATGGCAGTGGACTATGGCCTTGCTATTGGTCTTGACGGTTCGGACCTGTTGCTGGCTTTGCTCATGACCCAGTTTATCGGTTTTCCTGCTGCCCTGGGCTTTGGTTACCTGGGCGAACGTATAGGGGCAAAGACCGGCATTATGTTAGCCATCGTCGTATATTTAGCCGTTACTATTTTTGCTTATAGAATGAAGAGTGTTGAAGAATTTTATGCCTTGGCGATAACCATCGGTCTGGTGCAAGGTGGCATTCAAAGTCTCAGTCGTTCTCTTTATGCGCGAATAATTCCAAAATCTCAATCAGCAGAGTTTTTTGGTTTTTATAATATGTTAGGTAAATTTGCGGCAGTTTTAGGTCCATTAATGATCGGTATTATTGCCGCAATGACTGATGATTCTCGATTGGCGATGTTTTCGGTTAGTATCCTGTTTATTAGCGGCGGAATCCTGTTATATTTCGTTGATGAGAAAAAGACTGTACAAGTTGCTGAAGATATAGATGCTCAATAGGCGTGATTTCAACGCTTTGGCTCACCAGCATTCAAAAGGTGTAAAAAGAAGCGGCGCCGCATTTGAATGTTCTGTAGAACCCTTTACCAGGGATTGCCTATATTCCTTCAGATAATCCATAATACTGTCAGCAGTTAATTTAAAGGTGGGAGATATGTCCATTCCTGCACTTTTTAGTCCTTTAGCCGTCCATTTATTGCATGTGTTCATGAGGTAAAAATTACCTGACCCTTTATAAAACTGACTATTTCTATATATTCCGCTCTCAAGCTCTAATATTTCACCATGCTCATCTTTATAAAAGCTTTCTGAAATAAATCGTAATAGTGAAGAGTACTCTCTTCCGCTAAGGCATAATATCTCGACTGTACTATTTGCAAAATACTTATCGGCCTTCTTAGGCACAGCCACTGCATGAATAACCGACTCCGTTGGCCAAAGTATTGCTTTTATAGTTAGGCCTGTTGTTACTTCTTTAGCCTGGTAAAAATCTTTATCACCCCAGCCAAATTCAATGTAATGTATATCCCCAAACCTTTTCCTTAACCTGGGAAGTTGATTTAGAATTTGTTTGGCGGGGACAACAAAGCCAGTATGCCAACCGTGGCTTACTATGTATATTTCTTCCTGTCCTGCTACAGCGGGCATTTCAAGGTGATTAACGACATATGGCTTTGTCGAGCACGCTGCCAGCAGAGATAAAATGACGATTAATAATTTAACCTTCATAATATGATTGACTGTGAGTCCTGACAGTTACTATACAGCCCCTGCCGGTCCGTATAACATAAATCAGTAACATCTAATAATTATATGAAACCGCCCTGAATTTATTTCAACTTATTAATCAAAGTTTCAACCATATCCATAGGCAAAGGGAAAACAATCGTATTGGATCGCTCACTTGCAATTTCAGTCAGTGTTTGTAAATAACGTAATTGCAATGCCTGTGGCTGCTGGGAGAGTGTTTGTGCAGCTTGCAACAATTTATCTGCAGCCTGCATTTCTCCTTCTGCATGAATCACCTTTGCGCGTCGTGTACGTTCTGCTTCTGCCTGTTTGGCTATCGCACGGATCATACTCTCATCCAGGTCGACATGTTTTATTTCGACATTACTGACTTTAATGCCCCAGGCATCAGTTTGCTGATCGAGAGAATTTTGAATATCTATATTGAGACGCTCGCGTTCCGACAGCATCTCATCCAGTTCATGTTGCCCCAACACGGATCTAAGCGTTGTTTGAGCAAGTTGACTGGTCGCTTCATAAAAGTCTTCCACCTGAATAATGGCTTTATCAGGTTCTATGACACGGAAATAAACCACTGCATTCACATGCACTGAAACATTATCCCGCGAAATCACATCCTGACTGGGCACGTCCATAACAATAGTACGCAAATCAACTCTAACCATTTGCTGTATAAGCGGAATAACAATAATGAAGCCTGGACCTTTTACTTTCCAGAAACGCCCGAGTAGAAATATTACTCCGCGTTCATATTCACGCAGTATTCTAATCGCACTGACTATTAGCAGAACAACAATTACTATTCCAGCATAAAGAGCATAAGCAGTCATGATTCATCCTCCTGTATTGAAGAGCCAAATGGCTCTACCTGTAGTGTTAAACCTTTAACGTCAATAACTTTAACTTGCTGGTTTTTATGTAATGGCGTATCACTTACGGCCTGCCAATTTTCACTATGAATAGTGACTGTGCCTTTATGATCAAAATCATTAACCACGGTAGCCTCTCCTCCAATGAGTCCTTCTAATCCACTAACCACTGGACGACGGCGTGCTTTAAATGCCATACCAACCACAAAAATAAAAATTAACGCACTGGTAAAGGCAAAGGTGATAATGACTGAAATATCAATGCCAAAACCAGGTGCTTCAGTATCCATAAGAATTATGGAACCTATGACAAATGAAATAACACCGCCAATACCAAGCACGCCAAAACTCGGCGCAAAGGCCTCACCGACCATTAACCCGATACCCAGTAGTATGAGCCCCATGCCGGCATAATTAATGGGTAACAACTGAAATGCGTACAATGCAAGTAATAAAGAAATTGCACCGATAGTTCCCGGCACCATGGCGCCGGGATTGGAGAATTCCAATATCAATCCATAGATACCAACAAGCATTAATATGTATGCAATATTGGGATTGGTAATAACACTGAGCAAGCGGCTGCGCCAATCTGGATCAATTTTTGTAAGCGGCAGGCCTGTTGTATTAATCGTCCGTTTCTGACCATGAATATCTACTTCGCGGCCATCAATTTGTTTAAGCAGATCGGCCATGCTGATTGCGAGAATATCAATGACATTTAATTTTAATGCTTCAGCTGCAGGAAGACTGGCTGCTTCTCTTACCGCTTTTTCTGCCCATTCCTTATTACGACCTCGAAGTTCTGCCAGACTACGGATATAGGCAACCGCATCATTGATCAATTTATTCTGCATGGCCGTTTCATTTACATCGCCATTTACATCGCCGCCAGGTTTCCACATGGGTTGATCATCTTTACTCTGCTTGTCTTTTCCAGACTTACCGGGTGTTGGAGGCGAAATCCCGCCTATCTTAACCGGTGTGGCTGCGCCCAGATTTGTACCTGGCGCCATAGCAGCAATATGGCTTGCATAGAGAATATAAGTACCGGCGCTGGCAGCTCTTGCTCCGGTCGGTGCAACATAAGTCGCAACAGGTACTGTTGAACTGGCGATATTTTTAATAATTCCACGCATAGCAGAATCCAGTCCACCCGGTGTATCCATTTGAATAATTACAATCTCTGCGTTACTTTCTGTAGCCGTTTCCAGGGCTCGCTTAATATAATCATCAGTTGCAGGCCCTATAGCCTCTTCAACGATAAGCTGAATAATAGGGCCCTGAACACTGGTTGCTGAAATACTATTAAATAAAAAACCAGTAATAACCAGTAGCGGAATGACTAGATAAAATCTTGCATATCGTTTCATAGCTGGAAACCCCTTGACCATTTAAGCACAAAGTAAAAGGGGCGCTCCCTTTCACTATATCCGCTGTGAATGTTCTTTTTCCTCACGAGTTAATTACTGTTTTACACCTTTAGTCAGATTATTCATTGCTTCTGCAATTAACTCGATAGCATCATCCGCAGACAGTATTCCTTGCAAACTCCCCTGATCATTAACAACAATTATTCGTCGTACACCCTGATTTTGCATGAGCGCCAGGGTATCCAGTAATGTTTCTTTTTCTTCAACCATAATAAGATCTTTGCTCATAATGTCTTTTATGGTTAATGAGTCTGGATCGGTTTTTTCTGCAATCACTTCAACTACAATATCACGGTCTGTAATGATTCCTATCGGTAGAGTTTTCTCTCCCTGCTTCGCGACCACAACAAGATCACCAACATGATGTTGCTTCATAAGCATAGCTGCTTCAGTAATAGAAACATTTTCCCCGGTAATGATTACTTCGCGGTTACAGTATTCACCTGCCGACATAAGATTTACTCACTTTTCTGATTATGCAGTTTTAACCAACAATATTGTGCTTGCCAATTAAATGTACAGTGCTTGCCTGTGGCCCTCTGTCTCCTGCCTCTTCGACAAATCTCACTTTGTCGCCAGTTTTCAGGGTATCAAAATCACCATCGACAAAACTATTGCGATGGAAATAAATCTCTCTGCCGTCTAATGTTTGTATCCTGCCAAAGTCCTCGGCCGGTACCAGATCAGAAATAGTACCGTGTGGTGGGATTTCATGGTTTTTAACATCACCACGCTGTTTCCTGGCGTAATCCTGCAACTTTCTACGCGCAGCATCGAAAGCATCTCGGATTGCCACATAGACATCTTCATGTGCCTGGTGATCTTTTGGATCACGGTTAATAATAATTTCACCATTAGGTACAGTTAAATCAATTTGCACATGGTATAAATTGCCTTTATGGTGATGACCATGTGGCGCTTCTATCATGACACGGCAAGTCATGATCTGATCATAAAATTTATCCAATTTTTCAGCTTTTTCGCGAACCTTTGCTTCAATCGCATCTGATTGCGGTATATCTCTGAAATTTATTTGTAATGGCTGTTTCATTAAATTACCTCTCATTAATATCGGATTACAATAACATTAACCCCTATTTAGAAGATATCTTTTATCATTATTAAAAACTTGATCATAGTTAAGAAAACATTGAATAAATGCCATTATATTTATAACGACCTATATGTTGTTGTTTTACATAATGGAATGATAGAGTATTAGCGTTATGACCGATTCCATTTGTATTTTTAATAACGAAAGTTATAGATGAGCATTTATGCAATCCTCCGATACCACAAACAAGACAAACGATACCGCAATAGAATTATTACAGGTAATAAATGTTCTAGTCACAGAAGTACAGCCACATCGTCTGCCAAAGGCAATAACGCTAGATACCAGTTTTGAAAAAGATTTAGGCCTCGACAGCCTGACCCGCGTTGAATTGATTTCCAGAGTAGAAAAAAAATTCAAACTTGCACTGCCTGAACAAAGCATCGCAGAAGCAGAATCAGCAAGAGATTTATTACGCGCCATCCAGGGTGCTGCAATGCCCAGGGCGGTCTTGCATGAGGCAGACCTACAAGCAATAAAGTTAGCTGACGTTAAGGCCACACCAGACGACTCACTTACTCTAGTAGATGTTTTGAACTGGCATGTAAGCTCACATCCGGACCGACCTCATATCAAGATGTATACAGATGAAGGCGATGGCGAGGTGATCACCTATCAGCAACTCAAAGATGCAGCCGTTCGTGTTGCCGGCGGACTTCAGCAACGTGGATTACAATCGGCAGAACCCGTTGTACTCATGTTGCCAAGCGGCCCTGATTATTTTTATAGTTTTATTGGTATCTTGATAGCTGGCGGTATTCCGGTCCCCATCTATCCGCCGGCAAGACCCTCTCAACTGGAAGATCATATGCACAGACATGTGCGCATATTAGCTAATTGTAATGCCAGAACATTTATCACTGTTCCTGAAGCTAAAGCAGTCGCTCACCTGCTCAAGTCTCAGGTTCCAAACCTACAACACATCGTTACATCAGCCGACCTTGCATCGTCGACTGCTATCTCAACCTCTCCCGTTCTATCAACAAACGATATAGCGTTTATACAATATACTTCGGGCAGCACCGGCGACCCCAAAGGCGTGGTACTCACACATGCTAATTTGCTGGCCAACATCCGTGCTATGGGACGTGTCGTCAAAGCAGGGCCTAAAGATGTTTTTGTCAGCTGGTTACCGCTTTATCACGACATGGGTTTAATAGGCGCATGGCTGGGCAGTTTATACTTCGCAATGTTGTTCGTTGCCATGCCCCCTTTAAGCTTTCTGGCCAGGCCAGAACGATGGCTGTGGGCAATTCATAACTATGGCGGCACATTATCCGCCTCACCTAATTTCGGATATGAATACTGTTTACAACGCTTGAGTAATGAGGATTTAGCAGGCCTTGATCTAAGCTCATGGCGTGCTGCTTTTAATGGTGCAGAACCAGTTAGCCCGGAAACTTTGAGTAATTTTAGCCAGCGATTTAAAGCCTGGGGATTTAGCAACGAAGCAATGATGCCGGTATACGGCCTGGCAGAGTCAACTGTCGGTCTGGCATTTCCTCCTTTAGACCGGGGCCCGGTAATCGACCGTATCGAGCGCGGCACTTTTATGCAAACAGGTTCTGCTAATGCAGCACAAGATGAAGACGAACATGCTTTAAAATTTGTTTCCAGCGGACCGCCTTTGGCCGGCCATCAGATCAGAGTTGTTGACCATGCAGGGCATGAATTACCTGAGCGCCAGGAAGGACGTTTAGAATTTCGTGGCCCGTCTTCTACCAGTGGTTATTATCGTGATGCAGAAAAAACACAAACTCTCTTTGATGAAGACTGGCTGGACACAGGTGATCTAGCTTATATCGCAAATGGCGAATTATATGTAACCGGACGGATTAAAGACATATTCATCAGAGCGGGACGTAACATATATCCCCATGAACTGGAAGAAGCCGTAGGTAATATCCCGGGTATTCGCAGGGGGCGTGTTGCAGCTTTCGGCAGTGAAGATAAACACAGCAAAACTGAACGATTGATCATTTTAGCCGAAACTCGCAGCACTGATAAAAAAGAACGGGAAAAGCTGCACAAAGAAATTAACACACTGGCAGTTGATCTCATTGGTTCACCTCCTGACGAGATCGTGTTG
This sequence comes from Gammaproteobacteria bacterium, assembly GCA_030637945.1. Taxonomy (GTDB): domain Bacteria; phylum Pseudomonadota; class Gammaproteobacteria; order SZUA-229; family SZUA-229. Next base: position 1,295 of record DAOWFN010000118.1, on the reverse strand, counting down.
GCACCACCCGGAACAGTATTAAAAACATCAAGCGGTAAAATACGTCGAGCAGCCAGTCGCGAACTTTTTGAGAAAGGTAAAATCGGTAAAAGCCAGCCAGGTCTCTACTGGCAGATAACACGGATCACGGTTGCCAGCATAACCCCTCAGTTAGGACGTATGTGGCGTTATAGTAAAACGGTGATATATGCAGCGCATTGCTGGTTCACGTACGGCATACTGGCATTTGTTGGCTGGGCAGCAACCATGTTTTTACCTAACTTTGCCTTGCGCTGGTCCGTGCTAAAAAATTGTGCCAAATTATTTGCTAAAATAACTAAAACAAAAATCATATTAAATGGTCTGGAAAACATCCCAACAGATGGAAAACCTTATGTACTGGTTTCTAACCACGCCAGTTACCTTGATGCTTATGCACTGCTGGCAACGTTACCCGGTTATGTTCGTTTTATTGCCAAAAAAGAATTAACCCGATATTTTTTCATTCGCATCCCGTTGGAGAATATTCGTACAGAATTTGTCGATCGCTATGAAACAGGCAAAAGCGTCGAAAACACTGAGCACCTGGCCAATACACTAAAAGCAGGAAATGCATTAATGTTTTTTGTAGAAGGAACCTTTACCCGAATCCCGGGATTAAGACCTTTTCTTTTAGGCGCTTTTTCAGTCGCCGCAGAATCAGGAACACCTGTCATCCCTGTTGCAATACGAGGCACCCGCTCTATCTTGCGCGCAGGATCATGGTTCCCACATCACGGTTCCATCAATATTGATATAGGTGAAGCAATTAATCCCAGACAGATCGCAGATGAGTCAGGGAAAGACACATGGCACGTCACGATCGAACTTCGAGATCGTAGCCGTGAATATATTTTACGTCGTTGTGGTGAACCGGACCTTGCACAGGAAACCACATAATTAATTGAATAAAATGAATGGCAAGAATATTTTGGGTTAGACTATTACAGGAAGAAATCACGACTATGAAAAAACTTAAAATCGCCGTTATCGGCGTTGGCTACCTTGGGAAATTTCATGCTGACAAATATGCTGCACATGAAGACTGCGATCTTATTGCTGTGGTTGACGCCAATGCCGATACCGCGAAGGAAATAGCAGACAAACACGGTGTACAGGCGCTGACTGATTACAAGGAACTGCTAGGCAAGGTCGACGCCGTCAGTATTGCCGCTCCGACGACTCTGCACCACGAAATCGCACGAGACTTCCTCGAAAACGGCAGCCATGTGCTTATTGAAAAGCCCATCACCGTCACGGTTGATGAAGCCGATGAC
>DAOWFN010000073.1 GCA_030637945.1 Gammaproteobacteria bacterium | reverse complement strand
TTTATGCCACTTATTATATTTGTGGCACTGGTCGCACTTTTAGCGATCGGTTTAACGCTTAACCCTCGCGAGGTGCCTTCACCTCTGATAGGTAAACCTGCGCCTGAATTTGAGCTGCCGTTACTTTTCAATGAGGGCAGTTTTTCAAACAAAGATTTGATCGGTCATGTGACGCTGGTCAATGTGTGGGCGAGCTGGTGTTTCGCCTGCAGGCAGGAGCATGAGACAGTCAAACATTTAAGCCGTAACGGTGTGCGTATCATCGGCTTGAATTATAAAGATGAGCCGGATGATGCAAAGGGCTGGTTAGCGAGATTAGGCAACCCGTATCAGGCCATCGCTGTTGATTATGATGGACGTATTGCGATCGACTGGGGTGTCTATGGCGCACCGGAAACATTTTTGATCGATAAAAAAGGCATTATCCGTCATAAAGTGATCGGCCCATTGTCCGATAAAGAAAAATACGACGACTTGATGTCAGTGATGAATTCTCTCGAAAAATAATCCTTTTTATGTATAAATTTATTTCAAAATTAATTTTGTTGGTCGTGGTGTCTTGTTCACTGAGCGCTGTTGCCGCACCCATCGAAACATTCAAATTTGATTCGCCAGAAACTGAAAAAGTATTTCATAAATTGAGTGAAGAGTTACGTTGCCTGGTCTGCCAGAATCAAAATATCGCGGAATCAAATGCCGATCTGGCAAAAGATCTGCGGTTAGAAATTTATACGATGCTGACACAAGGAAAAACAGAAGACGAAATTGTAGAGTTCATGGTCGATCGTTATGGTGATTATGTTTTGTATCGACCGCCGTTTAAACCTATGACCTGGTTATTGTGGTTTGGCCCCGCCATCGTTTTTATTATCGGGCTGGTCTTTGTCGTGCGTTTTATGAAATCACAAAATATGAACAGACAGACAGAAAGCCTGAGCGAAGAAGACATCGAACGTATAAAAAATCTACACGCGGAACAGGATAAATAATGAATATTACGTTCTGGGTTTTGATGATCTTGATGTTGCTGGTTGCCATCGGTATTTTAGTGTATCCCTTATTAAAAGCGCGGCAGTATTCGCCACTTGCCTACAAAGACAGTAATCTAAAAATCAATGATGAAAAAATTAAAGAGCTTGATGTTGATTTAAAAGAAGGCCGTATAGATCAACATTATTATAAAGCTGCGCGGGAAGAGCTTGATAGAGAGTTGTTGATAGACATCCCAATGGAGAGCAAAGAAACTGCGGCCGAGCATTATGTAAATACCGCAAGACGACATCCGGCCCTGGCATCGCTTATATCGGTTTTTGTACCGATGCTCGCTTTATTGCTTTATCTTGATCTGGGTATGCATAATGCCAGTGATGAGTTAGTTGTCGAAAATCAGAAACAGGCTGCAGCGCAATCTACACAGCAACCTTCGGTTGAAGAGATGGCGAGTAAATTAGAGGCGCATATCGAAAAAAATGGCGGCACGGCTCAGGAATGGACGATGTTAGGACGCGCGCATAAATATCTAGGACGTTATGATCTTGCTGCCAAAGCTTTTACAGTCGCGCTAGACACGGACACGAATAATGCGCAGTTAATGCTAGAGAGCGCAGAAATTCTGGCGTTAAATAATAATCGAGAATTTACACCAGAGGCCAGAGAATTGGTGCTTAAGGCTTATGCGCTTGAGCCGGATAATGTGAATGCTTTGTGGTTTGCCGGGGTGGCGGAATATCAGTATGGAAACTATCGGCAGGCAATACAGCATTTAACCAGGATGTTGCCGCTAGCGGGTAAGGATGAAGGTGTAGTGAAATCAGTCGTAAGTGTCATCGCTGAATCGCGTGAAAAACTAGTTGCAGCAGGTAACGAAATGCCTGAACTTGAGACCCTGTTAGGCGTCAAAGCAAATTCAATGGCTGTTGCACCGAGTGCGGCAGAAGACAAAACTTCAGTAGAAACAGGGCAGACAAGCCTGAGGGTCATGGTTGATATAAGCACGGAAGCACGTGGTAAATTCAATGCAAGTGACCTAGTTTTTGTCTATGCTAAGGCAAAGCGGGGGCCGCGTATGCCGCTGGCTGCACATCGGCTGACATTGGCAGATTTGCCGGTAACCGTGGTGCTGGATGATAGTATGGCAATGGTCGAGGGCATGAACCTAAGTGCGTTCAGCCAACTGGTGGTGTCTGCAAGAGTGACAAAATCCGGTGCGGCTATCGCACAGAGTGGTGATTATTTAGGCCATGTTGATGTTGAAAACAAATCTGCAGCAGTGCTTGAAGTTGTTATCGATACAATCGTTCCCTGATAAGCTATAAACGTTATACGACTATAAAGAATAAGAGAGAAAAACCAGTATGAAAAAGTTACTTGTATTTATGTTTTTGACTTTTGGTTCTGTTGCATGTCAGGCAGTGGACTATAAAGAAGGTGTTCATTATCAGGCGTTTCCACAGCAGGCAACCGATAGCGGCGACAAGATAGAAGTGCTGGAGTTTTTTTGGTACGGCTGCCCACACTGTTATTCGTTTGAGCCCTTTATAAAGTCATGGAAAAAATCCAAGCCGGCGAATGTTGAATTTACACGGGTGCCTGCAATGTTTAGACCTGATTGGGAAGTTCAGGCGCGAGCTTATTATGCGTTAAGCAATATGAACGTTATAGAAGATATTCATGGAAAAATTTTTGACGCTATGCATAAAGATAAGAAGCGGTTGAACAAGTTAGATTTAATCGCAGATTTTGTAGAAAAAAATGGCGTAGATAAAAAACAGTTTATTAAAGAATATAATTCTTTCGCTGTCGACGGCATGGTAAGAAAGGCCAAAAAGAAACAAAAAGCATATAAGTTGCAAGGCGTGCCAACGGTTGCTGTTAATGGTAAATATCAAACTAGCGGTTCGATGTCAGGTTCTTACGATAATTTAATTAAAATTATCGATTACCTGATAGAGAAAGAGTCAAAAAAATAAATTACTGATGAAACACTGATTGGGGCAAAGATAATTAAAACGCGCACCACAGCCCAAATGGCGCGTTGTATATATTGCCTGGTATGGATCGGACAGTTGCTGCAACGGCGACAGAGAATGCACTTAAAACCAGCATGAACAATGATAGAGCGTCATAGCAGCGATTTAGAGTTCAAAAAGGACAGGATGAGTTGGCATCAGCGATTGCTAATTAGTTAGTAATGTAAAATTGGTGCGCCCGAGTGGATTCGAACCACCGACCACAGGCTTCGGAGGCCTGTACTCTATCCAGCTGAGCTACGGGCGCATGCAGGGACGCGTGATTCTAGCATGACTTCAAAGATGCTTCGTTTTTTCCGATCGAATTTGTGAATTTGTACGTCAAAATTAAGATGTGGGCTTTAATTTGTCGGTTTGTCTGTCATTATTTATAAAAAGATACGTTTTTTTGTAAAAGCATGAAATCTATTGTTGGTTTTATTTACACAAAACTACGAATAGGCTGTTATTTTAACCAGTAGCGATTGATTATGTCAGATTCCTTAATTTTTTCATAAAACAGCCAATATTTATCGTCGATATTTGTTACACTTGTTGTCCTTTCTTTAGCTTTTTTCAGGCAGGGTCTGTGTGTTCCCCCTAGCTAACAATAGCTTATGAATTTTGGCATGGAATATGCTCTTACCTAATAGTTACTGCAAGAATAGTTTGGTCTGTAATCAATTAACTGGAAGACTTCATTGCACTTGTAATTAAACAGGGCAGTGTATTAAATCTTAAGGAGATATATAAATGAAGCAAAAAATTAAAAATGCTCAACAGCATAAAGACACCAAAAAATTATCTTTTGTTGTCGTGTTTTTATCGCTGTTTGTTATTGCATTATTTGGATTGATCCCATTAGCTTAAGTCACAATGTAAAATGCTATTTAGAGTCTCTGTGCTACAATAGTTTCATGGCAGTAAATGCTAAATTATCATGTGCGTCGAAATTATTTTGATGTGGTTTTGTAATGGATTTTACCGTCTCGGGCGTGGCCGGGAGTTCTAAGCTATGCTCGATGTTTACAAATCAGTTTACAATCTTCAAGGGCAGCCATTTCGTTTGGCTCCCGATCATCGTTTTTCATTCGGGCATCAAACCTATAATGATGCTAAATCATATTTAAAATATTCGATAAGTCAAGGTGAGGGCATCGTTGCTATTACGGGTGCGCCAGGCACAGGTAAAACGACATTAATTTCTTCACTGATCTCTGAGTTAGATCTAGCTCAAGTTCAAATAGGCGTTGTATCAAATATGCAGCTGGGTGCTAATAACCTGGTTGAAATGGTTTTTGATGCCTTTTCATCACGCATTAACATTGAACACGGTAGTAATGTGATGAATGTTTTTAAGCAGTTTTTAATCCAGCAAAGCGAAGCTGGCAAACATGTTATTTTGATTGTTGATGAAGCCCAGGGGCTATCTGCTGAGTTATTGGAAGAATTGCGTTTGCTTTCTAATCTTCAGCATAACGAAAAGCTATTGTTGCAGATTTTTCTTGTTGGGCAAGAACCGTTAATGGATGTCATAAGGTCGCCCGGGTTAGAACAGTTGCACCAACGTATAATTGCCGCGGCACAACTAAAGCCTTTGGATTTGGATCAAACTATCGATTACATTGTTCACAGGCTGAATTGCGTAGGTTGGAAGAAAGACCCAGTACTTACTGATGAGGTTTGTAGTCTTGTGCATAAGTTTAGTGAGGGTGTGCCAAGAATAATTAATCTTATCTGCCACCGTTTATTTTTGCATGCAGGATTAAAAAATAAACATGAGCTAGTAGGTGGTGATGCATTAATCGTCATCGTTGAGTTGCATAAAGAAGGGTTATTGACATCTGTTGCGAGACAAGCATTAAGTGAATATGTCGGTGATATAAAGGGTTTGGCTGCTAGATGATAAAAGGTAATAGCTACAAGTAAATATGTATAGTTTAATTTTCAGATATTGAAGGGCTGGTTTTTTTAATTTTAGGATATGTTTGACAGCTATTATGAGCACTGTAAAGTTTTTTCGTCACTCGACAAGATTGTTCAGATACTACGTACCAACTGAATTTGTTGTTTTAGCTGTTGTTGAATTTTTCGTACTGATTTACTCGCTCTATCTCGCATTTATTATTCGTTTCTGGAATAGTGGATGGCAGTCTGTTTTTGACGAGTTTATGCCAAAAGCGTTGGTGTATGCCGTTGTTATGCAGCTAAGCTTATTGGCGTTTGGCGTTTATCAGAGACAGGCTGGTCGATTTATCAATCTACTGGTGCTCCGTATAGCTAGTGGCTTGCTGCTTGGTCTGATCCCCCTGGGCGTTAGCTATTATTTTTTCCCAACGTTCTTTCTTGGCCGTGGCGCGTTGTTTATCGCTGTCGTTTTAAGTTTCCTGTTTATTTCTGTGGTTCGCCTGTTTTTTAAACGAGTAGTTAAAGAGCGCAATATGTGGACACGTGTATTGGTGCTTGGCGCTGGCAAAAGAGCGGAGCTGGTACACAAGGCTGTTAGTACAGGAGAAGTCTCTGGATTGAATATTATTTCATATGTGGCGATGCCTGGTGATGAAGGCATATTGAGTGACAACGTAATTGAGTTGAGCAAGCCGTTAATTCGTCATGTCGAAGAGTTGGACATTGATGAGATCGTAATTGCAGTTGATGACCGACGTTCAAAGGGGTTCCCTACAAAAGAACTCATTGATTGTAAAATGAGTGGGATCAATATATTAGAGTTGGTGACGTTTTTTGAACGACGTGCGGGTAAAATCCGTTTAGATATGCTGAACCCTAGTTGGTTATATCTTTCGGAAGGGTTTCAAATTGGAACAAATATCTTTCGTCGTATTGGAAAACGTTTGCTAGATATCCTTGTGGTTTTACTTCTGTTGCCGATAGCACTACCTCTGATGTTGCTCGTTGGTTTTGCGATTCTTATAGAAAGCGGTTTTTCAGGGTCTGTTTTATATAGCCAGATACGAGTTAAGCGGGATGGTATCCCATTTAAAATATATAAATTTCGCAGCATGGTGACTGATGCCGAAAAAGACGGTGTTGCCCGTTGGGCATCAAAAAACGATTCACGAATAACAAAAGTGGGCTCAATTATTCGTAGAGGCCGTCTGGATGAGCTGCCTCAATTATTTAATGTATTAATTGGCGACATGAGTTTTGTAGGGCCGCGTCCTGAGCGGCCTGAGTTTGTCGAGAAACTTGCAAAAATCATTCCTTACTATGAGGAACGCCACAGAGTGAAGCCGGGACTGACCGGTTGGGCGCAGGTATGTTACTCTTACGGCGACACGGAAGCAGATAGTATTGAAAAGTTGCAGTATGATTTGTATTACGTTAAAAATTACAGCGTATTACTGGATCTGTTAATTTTGCTACAGACAGCTGAAGTGGTTATGTTAGGTAAAGGTGCGCAATAGTTTGTAAAGCACAGTTATTATTTCATGAGATGTTTTTAAGTTGATTTTTGTATCTAGAGATCAATTGAAAGTCTGGTGCCTGATTCAAATATTCAATAGCATTTTTTTATAATTATGATTGTCTATGTCATTGATACATCGCTTTAACTTTGAAGTACTCTCTAACCAATGACTTTAGGTTTTTATAGTTATGTCGGGGCGGCAATCGCCTATGGTTTCTTTGCATTTCTATTAATTTTTAGCTGGCGTGAAAGCCTGCATGGCAAGCTATTGTTTATGGTCATGCTCGTCAGTACATGCTGGTCGCTGTTATCAATAAAAATTGCGCTTCAACAGGAGGCCTTTCTGTTCGCGTATCAGTTATTTGAAATCGTTCGTTACATTGTCTGGTACGTTTTTTTATTAAAGTTGTTTGACACCGCGCTAGCCGATAGCGACCAGTCATTTACGCTTAAGATAAAGAGTAGTTATCAAAGGTTTGTACGCTGGGCACTGCCTGTAGCTGTTGGGTTTGCGGTCATGTTGTTGTTAAATGTGGCGCTTGCAGAGATTTATTCTTTGTCCGGCCAGTACGTTTTTGGTATTGCTGGCAATGTCATTCTTGCACTTGTTGGCCTGGCTATAACCGAACAACTATTTCGTAACACATCGACACGCCACCGTTGGGCGATTAAATACTTATTTCTTGGTATAGGGGGGATATTTGCCTTTGATTTTTATTTATACGCAGACGCTCTACTGTTTCAAAGTTTTAATCAGGATCTATGGGGGGTGCGTGGGCTGGTACATTTTGTCGCTGTGCCATTATTAGTTATATCTTCCGCGAGAAACAAAAATTGGTCATTAAATATATTTGTATCTAGAGATATCGTCCTTAACACCACGGTTATTTTAGGTGGCGGGTTTTATTTATTAGCGATGGCGGGTGCCGGCTATTATTTAAGAGAGTATGGTGGTAATTGGGGAGAAGTAGGTCAGGTAATGTTAATTATCCTGGCCGTGGTCTTTTTGTTTGCCATCCTATCGTCAGCGAAGTTAAGGGCTCAGGCCAGAGTTTTTTTAGGGAAGCATTTTTATAAAAACAAATATGATTATCGTGCCGAATGGCTGAGGTTAACGGAGAATTTAAACAGTACCGCACAAGTTAGGCATCACTACCAAACGGCGATTGAAGCGATGGCGCACATAGTTGATGCGCGGGGAGGCTGGTTGTGGTTACGTGATGAAACGGGCACTTATAAAAATGTTGATGTATGGCAGATTAAAAGCAGTGACAAGATGGTTGCCGGTGATTCTTCGTTAGTTAACTTTCTTACAGAGAAAAGGTTTGTTATTAATTTAAGCAAGATCGAGGACAGCGCGGATGAATATGCCGATTTGCGGTTGCCTGAATGGTTGGCAAAAGCTGATGAATCTTGGTTAATTGTTCCTTTGCATGGCGACAATGTTCTACTGGGTTTTGTGGTATTAGCCAACCCTCTTGTTGAACGATCGATAAATTGGGAAGACCGTGATTTATTAAAAACAGCAGCAAAACAGATCGCCAGTTTTCTAACGGTTGTTATGACATCGGCAGAATTAGCTGAAGCAAAACAGTTTGAAGTGTTCACCCGCCTTTCTGCCTACATGGTGCACGATTTAAAAAATATTGCAGCTGAACTTGAGTTGGTAGCGCTTAATGCAAAAAAACATACGGGTAATCCGGAGTTCATCAAGGATGCATTCGAAACCGTTGAGAATGCTGCGGGAGATATTAATCGCTTATTAGAGCAACTGCGTAGTCGACGAACTCAGGATGAGAAGAAGGTAATGGTCGATCTGGTTGATCTGGTTGCAGACGTTATATCTTCAAAACAACACCAGCAGCCTGTACCGCAACTGCGAGTGTTACATGAGTCTGATCTGGTGCCGCTGGAGAAAGGGAGGCTTTCTAATGTGCTTGCGCACCTGATAGATAATGCACAACAGGCGTCTGAAGATAATGGCGAAGTTATTTTAACTCTCTCTGTTACAGAAAATATGTGCACGATAGAGATCAGAGATAATGGTCACGGTATGGATGAGGGTTTTATTAGCAAGCGGTTGTTTAAGCCTTTTGATACCACCAAAGGGAATGCAGGTATGGGTATCGGTATGTATGAAAGTCGAGAGTTTATTCGACAATTGGGTGGCGATATATATGTGCAAAGCAAACCCGAAAAAGGGTCTATAATCACATTGTACATTCCATTGAGTTCAGCCGGTGGTGGATAGAAAATAGCTTTCAGCTATTAACAGAGGTGTTTTTTAAGCGTACAGCTTTAATTTTAATTTAAGGGATCTTATATTTAGTTATGGCAAGTAATACGTTAAAGCCATTGTTGGTTGTCGAAGACAACCCCGGACTGCAGAAACAATTAAAGTGGTCTTTTGAAGGTTATCAGGTTTACCTCGCAGGTGACCGTGCTTCTACAATTGAATTAATACAGCAGCAACATATGCCAGTGGTTACGCTTGACCTGGGCCTTCCGCCTGAACCTGCAAATGCCAGTGAGGGATTGGCAGCATTAAAGGAGATATTGATGCTTGCGCCACATACAAAAGTAATCGTGGTGACAGGGAATGATGACAGGAAAAATGCATTGGAGGCGATTTCACTCGGGGCTTATGATTTCTATCAAAAACCTATTGAGCCGGATGTCCTGGGCTTGATAGTAGATCGTGCATATCAATTATATGAGCTGGAAGAAGAGAATCGGCGCCTGGTATTAGAGGCGGGCAGTTCACCATTAGACGGCGTCGTAGGCGCCAGTGCCGCAATATTGGCAACTTGTCGACTGGTTGAAAAAGTTGGACCCTCAGAAGCTACATCATTAATCCTGGGTGAAAGCGGTACAGGTAAAGAGCTTATCGCAAAAGCTTTGCACGATTTGAGTCCTCGTAGAGATAAACCTTTTGTAGCACTGAATTGTGCAGCAATACCGGATAATTTGCTTGAAAGCGAGTTGTTTGGATATGAAAAAGGAGCATTTACCGGTGCGGTAAAACAAACAAAAGGAAAGGTTGAGACTGCTAATGGTGGCACATTCTTTCTGGATGAAATAGGCGACATGCCATTGTCTTTGCAGGCAAAAATGCTACGGTTTTTACAAGAAAGAGTGGTTGAGCGTTTAGGCGGTAGAGAGACTATAGAGGTCGATGTGCGGATCATATGTGCGACTCATCATGATCTTAAGCAATTGATAGAAGAGAAAAGTTTTCGAGACGATTTATATTTCCGAATTAGTGAGATTGTGATCGATGTGCCCGCGTTACGTGACCGTGAAGGCGACAAACTCTTGCTCGCACAAACATTCCTGGATAATTATAGTGCGAAAAACGGCCGTAAGTTCCGAGGTTTTACTGAGTCCGCGCGCGCTGAGCTGGACGCCTATGAGTGGCCGGGTAATGTGCGTGAATTAGAAAATCGTGTTAAACGTGCAGTGGTGCTCGCTGAGGGTAAGCAAATAATGGCGTCAGATCTTGGTTTTTCGGAAGAGGGTAATCGCACGAGATCATTAAATTTGCGTAAGGCTAGAGAACAGGCTGAGCGTCAAATTATCGAGCGTGCTTTGTCAATTTATAATAATAATGTAACGCATGCTGCCGAGGCTTTAGGTATAAGTCGCCCTTCACTCTACAGCCTCATAAAAAAACTCGATATGCCGGAGCCTGGTAAATGAGAGATGCTCACTTGCCTGATGGATGGCGAGTTCCGGGGGCCGTTACTCTCTCATTATTATTGTTGGTATTTATTCTATATCAACAGACAATCTTTCATCTGACGGGTATTTGGAATCAGGTAGAAATTGGAAATTATGCACATGGTTATCTGGTTCTGGCTATTAGTGCATATCTAATTTTTTCTGGCCGTAAAAAGTTATCAGTCTTGGTGCCGTGTCCTGCGTACAGCG
>DAOWFN010000057.1 GCA_030637945.1 Gammaproteobacteria bacterium | reverse complement strand
CGCTGATTACGGTTATTCATCATATCGATAAAATCAATCACCACGAGGCCGCCTAGATCTCTAAGACGTAATTGACGCGCTACTTCATCCGCCGCTTCCAGGTTGGTATTTGTTGCTGTTTCCTCGATATCGCCGCCTTTAGTGGCTCGCGCTGAGTTGATATCAATAGAGATCAATGCTTCTGTATGGTCGATAACAATAGAGCCACCTGAAGGCAATTGCACTTCACGGCGATAAGCTGATTCGATCTGATTCTCAACCTGAAAACGATTAAACAATGGCACACTGTCATCGTAATACTTGATTTTCTGCACACTGTTAGGCATTACCTGCTGCACAAAATCCAACGCTGATTCATAGACTTCTTTTGAATCGATCAACACTTCAGTGATATCACTTCTGAAATAATCTCTTAATGCACGCGTAGTAACGTCACTTTCCTGATAGATTAAAAATGGCGATGGTCTTTCTGCCGCCGCTTTTTCAAAGGCAGTCCAAAGCTGTAATAAATAATTCAGATCCCACTGCAATTCTTCAGCGTTACGGCCAACACCTGCTGTACGCACGATCAAACCCATACCATTTGGCACTTCGAGCTGACTGAGTGCTTCACGGATAAGATTTCGATCTTCGCCTTCGATACGGCGAGATACGCCACCGGCACGTGGATTATTTGGCATCAGCACCAGGTAGCGCCCTGCCAGACTAATAAATGTGGTTAAAGCCGCACCTTTGTTGCCACGCTCTTCTTTTTCTACCTGAATGACAACTTCCTGTCCTTCTTTGATGGCAGTTCGGATATCGGGGCGACCGGATGCTTTTTGCGCTTCTTCGGTGAAGTACATGCGCGCGACTTCCTTGAAGGGTAAAAACCCATGACGTTCAGCGCCATAATCAACAAAACAAGCCTCCAGGCTTGGTTCTACGCGGGTAATTTTACCTTTGTATACGTTGGATTTTTTTTGTTCCCGTGATGGGACTTCTACGTCCAGATCGTAAAGTTGCTGACCATCTACCATGGCCACTCGCACTTCCTCTTTCTGGACTGCATTGATAAGAATACGTTTCATTTGCAGTTAAACCTGTTGTCGGTCCCGCTTTTAAACCACTTGTTACACGATGCGTCAGAGGGTCTTGTAACAGACGAACTGCGTACTGCAATGCGTAGAAGCCTAGCGTCCACACTAAAATAATAGTGGACGTTAAAAATACTGCCTCTAGCAGAGTAACGGTGTTATCAGTGATAAAAATCGGGAAAATCATTAAAATATAAATAGTTTTTTTACTTGTAAATCCATATTTGCAGTCCGTTTCAAATAACTAAACGTTAAAAGCAAATACATGAAATCAATTGAGCCTGCACCTCTTGCAGTATAAAAAAGCACGCTTCTTTCGTGAAATTCTTAAAATAGGAGGCTATCTTCGGCTAAGTTTCAGCATCTCGCTGTCTTGATGACCATTCATCAAGTCTATATTCCATTACTATGCCTGTTATTTTTTTATTGGCTAAATCCTGACGAACGCAGCGGCTACTTAAAATTATATTTAGCACTGGCGTTCGAGCACCTGAGTCTGTCAAAATGCGAGCCTTTGGTCAACCCTAATAATTATTGGGGCATTATTTCAATATGCAAGTAGATAAAAATAAAGCCTGTCTGGTCACCATTGACGACGACCAGGCGGGCCAACGCATCGATAACTTTCTGGTGAAACATTTAAAAGGGGTTCCCAAAAGTCACATCTATCGCTTGCTACGCAGTGGCCAGGTGAGAGTGAACAGTGGTAGAAAAAAACCTCATTACAAATTACAGCCTGGCGACATACTAAGGATACCGCCAGTACGAATCGCTGAAAACGAAACTAACCAGATTCCCTCATCTATTATTCAAACACTAAAAAACTCGATCCTTTTCGAAGATAACAACATCATTGCTATCAACAAACCTTCCGGGATAGCCGTTCACAAAGGAAGCGGATTGCGTTTTGGCATCATCGAAGCATTCAGGCAGATATACCCGGAACGATCACTGGAACTTGTCCATCGCCTGGATCGAGAGACCAGTGGCTGCCTGTTACTGGCAAAAAACCGACAGATACTGGCACAGTTACATGAGTTATTGCGTCACGAAAAAATTGTTCGTATAGAAAAAACCTACACCGCTCTGCTCAGCGGTCAATGGCTGGATGGCAAAAAAACCATTGATATCGGCATCAGCAAAGTAAAACGAAGTGGCGAACATATGATGCAAACCGATGAGTCTGGCGACCGGGCGGTTAGCCATTTCGAACCACTGGAAATATTCGAACGTTGCAGTTTGATGAAAATCACGATAGAAACAGGTCGCACACATCAAATTCGTGTTCACGCACAACACTGCAATCACCCTGTTATAGGCGACAGTAAATATGGCGATAAAAAGACAAATCAATTTTTTAGAGAACTGGGCTTAAAACGTCTTTTTCTGCATGCGCAGCAGTTGCATTTACCACTTGCAGACCCCATTACAATAAATGCACCGTTAAGTGACGATCTGGAACTATTATTAAAACAGCTAAAACAAACTCTTTGAGATACCAATGAAACAATTCCCTCTTTTAGTTTTTGACTGGGATGGCACACTGGTCGATTCGATCGAACGCATCGTTACCAGCTTACAACACGCCAGCAAACAAGCCGTTAAAACAGAGGTTAGCGAATCACAGGCCAAGGATGTTATTGGCCTGGGCTTGATGGAAGCCATAATAAAACTACATCCAGAGCTTGATGAAAAGCATCAATTAGCTGAACTAGAAAATATAGCCGATGCCTACAGACGCCACTATCTTTTTGATAATCCTGTGCCAGCACCACTTTTTGCAGGCGTCAACGAGCTGTTAGATGACCTTCATCGCGAAGGTTATACACTTGCCATCTCCACTGGAAAAAGCCGCGCTGGACTTAAACAATCGATCGAAGAACATAATATGGCCAGTTATTTCGCCACAACCCGCTGTGCTGGTGAAAACAGATCAAAACCACATCCTGAAATGCTGCATGAAATTCTTGATGAGTTGAGCTTTTCGGCCGATGAAGCGCTCATGATAGGTGACAGTGAACATGACTTAAAAATGGCCAACAATGCCAATATGAAATGTATCGGCGTAACGCATGGTGTGCACGACGCCAAAACACTGAAAAAACACAATCCGTTAACATGTTTAAGCGATATCACTGAATTATCCGATTATTTAAACCATAATCACCCCTAACGAACAGTATTACTACTTATAGGAAATCACTATGTCTGACACTAACGGCTCATGGGAAAGAAAAATCGTTACCCAACTGGCAGAATCCAGCCTGAAAGAGCAACGTCGTTCGCGACGCTGGGGTATATTTTTTAAGCTTTTAACGTTTATCTACATTGGCGCAATCGTATTCATTTTTGGCGACGCCACCCTCTCAGAAATAAAACTGGATGAAAAACACACAGCATTAGTCGAATTAAACGGTGTCATCGCTGATGATAAAGAAGCAAGCGCTGATACGATTGTAACGGCTCTACGAGACGCATTCGAAAATGAAAACAGTGCTGGCGTGATATTACGGATCAATAGCCCGGGCGGTTCACCTGTGCAATCAGGTTACATATACGATGAAATTTTAAGATTGCGGGAAGAATACCCTGATACTCCTTTATACGCTGTAGTCACTGACATCTGTGCCTCAGGCGGATATTACATCGCTGCTGCTGCCGATAAGATCTATGCCGACAAAGCGAGCATCGTCGGTTCGATCGGCGTTCGCATGGACAACTTCGGTTTTGTTGATGCCATGAATAAATTAGGCGTTGAACGACGCACCTTAACTGCAGGAAAAAACAAAGCCTTACTTGATCCATTTTTGCCGATAGATGAAAAAACAACAGCACACATGCAGGTAATGTTATCGGAAATCCACAAGCAATTTATTGATGCTGTAAAAGAAGGCCGTGGCGACAGACTTGATACTAGTGTAGAAGGACTTTTTTCCGGCCTGATCTGGACAGGCGAAGCCGCAGTCAACATTGGCCTTGTCGATGAACTGGCAAGCTCCAGTCATGTTGCCCGAGAGGTTATCGGTGAAGAAACTATCGTAAATTACACTGTGAAAGAAGATATTCTTGCTCGTTTCGCTGAGCGCATGGGGACCTCCGCAGCTCAGGCAATCAGCACACAATTCTTTTCTCTTACGCCGAGATAGTAGTTAGAATAACTTCTATTACTCAACCCAAAAAAAGCACCAGATGAAACGGTGCCTTTTTGGGTTGCATTATTAATAAAACTAACTGTTTATATTATTATTTTCACTAGTAAACCTGCAAAAACCAGTGTTCTTAGCTGCCTGCGCTCACTATTCCCCTGGCGAATCTATTATTTTTCAAACACCGCGATCGACTCGACGTGCCCAGTGTGCGGGAACATATTCATGATGCCTGCTTTACTTAATTTATAACCCAGTTCATTGACGATCACAGCTGCGTCACGTGCCAGTGTCGCGGGATGACAGGAAACATAGACAATCGTTTTAGCCTGCATCTTCTTCAACACAGGCAATATCTCAGCAGCGCCGGAGCGCGGCGGATCCAATAAAATCTTATCGTACTGCTGTTTAACCCAGGGTGCAGTCAATGCATCATCACTATATAGATCAGCATAGATGAACTCAGTATTTGAGATATTGTTGAGTGAGGCGTTATCCCTGGCTTTTTTAACCATCACCAAGGAACCTTCAACAGCTGTCACCTGCTGGCATTGCCCTGCCATCGCTAGAGAAAAATTACCCAGGCCGCTGAATAAATCCAACACCATGTCCGTTTTTTCTATCTTCAGATAATCGATCGCATTAGCGACCATGCGTTTGTTTATATCCGGGTTCACCTGGGTAAAATCTGAAGGCTGGAACTCGATCTTTAAATCAGTATCGGTTCCATGATTAACAGGCAGCATGTAATAAAGCGGTTCCACCTGCTTCGGATACAGCAGTTCTAAATCATCCGGTTTGCCTGCCTGCAAATAACAGACCAGAGAATGTGATTCACAAAAAGCAGACAATATATGCCGGTCAGAATCGGTTAATGCTTCCAGGTGCCGAAAAACCAGAACCGTTTGATTATCACCGACGGCAACTTCTATCTGCGGTATCCTCCGTTTCTCTTCCAGCTGATTAATGCACTCAGCCAGATCACTAATGATCATACCGACCGAAGGGTGTAGCACCTCACAGCGCTCTGTTTCAGTAATAAATGAAGAATTACGCTCACGGAAACCAACCAGTACTTTTTCTTTTTTATGTACATAACGCACACCGAGCCTGGCTTTATGGCGATAACCATATTCAGGACCTAATAATGGCTCTATCGTTTCGACCGGCTCTACATCATGGTGCTTTAGCTGATCCAGTAACATTGCCTGCTTGAGCTGTATTTGCGCATCTGATGACATGTGTTGCAGACTGCAGCCACCACACATTTCAAAAGCCCTGCATTTAGGTTCAACGCGTAAACCGGAAGCTTTTAATATTTCTACCGCCCGACCTTCGGCGATCTTTTTAGTCAAACGCGTGTATTTGAATAGTACACGTTCCCCCATTAATGCCTGATCTATAAATATCGTACGATCATCAACATGGGCGATACCTCTGCCTTCGTTAGACATTGCGGTAATTTCAACTTCGACATTTTCTTCTGGCAAACGCGATTTGCGTCGACGCCTTCTTTTTACTGACATATAAAATACTACGCTCGATTTTAACTATAGATACTTACTATTGATCCTAACGCTGGCTATGTGAATAGTTAGCCTGGAAATACACCCGTGGACAGGTAACGGTCACCACGATCACAAACGATCGATACGATAACCGCATCCTCTACCTGCTGACTGAGCTGCAATGCAGCTGCCACTGCACCACCAGAAGACACGCCACAAAACAAGCCTTCTTTCGACGCCAGTAAACGTGTCGTTTCTTCCGCCATTTGCTGATCGACATCCAGTGTTAGATCAACGCTAGCCTCATCGAATATTCCTGGCAAATACTCTTTTGGCCAACGACGAATACCTGGTATACGTGAGCCTTCTTCAGGCTGCACACCGACGATCTGTATATCACTATTTTGTTCTTTTAGATACCGGGAAACACCCATGATAGTCCCCGTGGTACCCATCGCACTTACAAAATGCGTGACTTCACCATTAGTCTGCTGCCAGATTTCCGGCCCTGTACCGATATAATGCGCTTGCGGATTATCAGGATTATTAAACTGATCAAGTACGGTGCCTTTCCCTTCATCCTGCATCTGTAATGCCAGATCACGTGCCCCCTCCATGCTTTGCTCTTGCGTCACTGAGATAAGTTCTGCGCCATAAGCTTTCATCGCTGCCCGACGTTCTTCACTCATATTATCCGGCATGATCAAGATCATACGATAATCCATCACAGCTGCAGCCATGGCCAGCGCGATGCCGGTATTACCACTGGTCGCTTCGATCAGGGTATCACCGGGTTTAATTTCGCCACGCCGCTGCGCCTGCACGATCATATTTAATGCCGGACGGTCTTTTACCGAACCCGCAGGATTATTCCCTTCCAGCTTGAGCAAGATGGTATTGGAGCTGTTTGAGAGCAGGCGCTGCAGACGAACAAGGGGCGTATTACCGACAGTATCTGCCAAGGTTAAAAACTTCGTTTTATTCATTATTTTGTTATACTTTTCGTCGCCCAAGAAATTAATTATATGTCCATGTAACGTGTTGAGTATTTTACATTAAATACTGTTTATCACCTGATATAAATATGAAAATTATGAAATTTAAAAAACCATCCAGCCGTAACTGCTACGGCCTGGCCATCGGCACCTTGCTCTCACTTAGTTCATCACCACTTTTAGCTGCTGATGACGATCTGTTTTTTGAGATGCCTGTGGTGCTGTCGTCCAATCGGCTGGAGCAACCCGTATCAGATGCGGCGGTAAGCATTTCTGTTATCGACCGGGAAACCATCGAGGCTTCAGGCGCCAGAACGATCCCTGAAGTATTACGTCTCATCCCGGGCATGCAGGTTGGTTATAGTGGCAACGAATTTGGTGCAGAGCCTAAATATGTCGTTGCTTATCATGGACACAGTGATGCGTTTTCGAAACAGATGCAGGTTCTGATTGATGGGCGCTCGATCTATGATCCTTTTCTGGGTGGCATCAACTGGAAAGCTATCCCTGTTAACATAAATGACATCGAACGCATCGAAGTCTCGCGTGGACCTAATCTTGCCACCTATGGTTCAAATAGTTTTCAGGCAGCGATCAACATCATCACTCGAACAGCTGCTGAGGACCAGGGTGTATTCGTACAAAACAATGTCGGTAATAATGACATCGCTGACTTCATCTACCGTTATGGCGGCAGTAAAGGTAAACTTGATTATCGTATCACTGCATCGAGCTATAACGATTCCGGTCTCGAGAGTGCAAATGAATTTGACTATCCCGATGACTCACAAAGCGACAATATCGACTACCGTATTGATTACCAGATAGACAATAAAAGCTCACTTTCTTATCAGGGTGGTTTTGGCAGAAGCCAACAACAGGCAGATCGAAACCATGACGGCTTATTACCAACGGCTCGCACGATTGATAACAATCGTTTCTTTCAATTTATCAAATGGGAAAACTCGATAGACCAGGATAATACCTTACTCATACAATATTATTACAACCTGGATGACAAAGAAGACAAGTCCACATCTGAAGATATCGTTTTTCCAGGTCTTGACGGTTTTCGACTGACGACAAACGACAGTATTAAAGCAGAACGACACAACCTCGAACTCACCCACTTTATCATCCCGAATGATGACCTTAAATTGGTTTGGGGGCTGAGCGCACAAGCTGACCTCGTGCACGCACCGCTTTATCTCGGCACCAATAAAGCCGTTAGGAACCATCAGTTTCGTGGCTTTGCTAACGCAGAATGGCGTGCCAACCAAAGCAATATTATAAATTTTGGAGCTCTAGCAGAAAAAAATGATTTCACTGATACCGAATTATCACCCCGGTTATCGTTTACCCATGCCTTTAATAAACAGCACAGTATCCGTCTTGGCATCAGCCAGGCGATACGCAGCCCTTTTATATTTGAGGCGAAAGCCAACCGTTTCTTAACAAAAGAGACAACGTTACTAGACGGTACGCCTGGCCCAATACTCTTAGAACAACAGTTTCTGGGCGGCAACTCTGAAGGTTTTAATATGCAAAATGAAAGAATCATCAGCAGAGAAATTGCATATTACGGCAATTTTCTCAACTCATCATTACTTTTTAATGCCAGACTTTTTCATGACGACATCAACGATTT
>DAOWFN010000036.1 GCA_030637945.1 Gammaproteobacteria bacterium | reverse complement strand
TCGATTTTCCTATACAGCCGCTGTCGTAATCTCACTGATAATTTATTTTGTTTTAACCTCACACGTAACATCTGAAGGTAATTTATTAATCTGGCTGGTCATGATACTGAGCGTCATGCTGGTTAGAAGTATCGACACTTATCTGTTTTCTATATGCGACAGGCAGGAACAACAAAAAAATAATTGGCGAAACAGATTTTTTATTGGCACCGGCATTGCAGGCTTTTGCTGGGGACTTCTGCCATGGCTTGGATATTCGTCCGATGTTGAATATTTTGCGTTCATTATCGTGTGCCTGGTAGGTGTAATCGCCGGCTCTCTCTCGACATTATCTTATCGTTGGGAGACCATGGTACTGTTCCTGTTACCCGCCAGCTTACTGCTTATATTTAGGCTTATCATAGAAGATCAGACTTTTTCGAACGCGACCTCATTCGTGCTTGCCGTATTTATCTTTTTCTCTCTATCGGCAGGTAAGCGCATATTTAATAACACACAACAGAATATTCGACTGCGCATCGAAGCAGATGCCCGTGAACGTGCGATTGAGCTAATGCACCAGAAACAAGCTCTTCATCTGCAGAACACCCCCCTGGCAATCATCGAGTTTGACATCGATCTATGCATAACCGAGTGGAACAAAGCCGCAGAAAATATCTTTGGCTACAAACGCAACGAAGCGCTTAATGACAATATCATGCGCCTGATTCTTCCCAGAGACAGTTCCCTTGAAGCAGAAAGACTATGGCAACGCCTGCTTGATCATGAAGCAGTAATCGGTGCCGTTATTGAGAATAAAACAAAAGATGGCAAGCCAATTTTCTGCGAATGGTTTATTACTCCATTGACAGACAATCAACACAACATTTCCGGTATCGCGGCGATGGCACTGGACATAACAGAAAAAAGACATAATGAATTAGCCATTATTCAATCTAAAGAAGAAGCCGAAAAAGCTAATCAGGCAAAATCAGACTTTCTTTCAAGCATGTCACATGAATTACGGACCCCGTTAAATGCGATCCTCGGTTTCACTCAGTTATTGTCGTTTGAAAAAGCCTTAACTGAAAAGCAACATTCACACGTCAGTGAAATCAACAGCGCAGGAAATCTTTTACTCGAACTTGTAAACCAGATCCTGGATCTGGCAAAAATTGAAAAGGGCCACCTGCAACTTTCCATCGAGCAGGTTAATCTATCTGATGTTTTCAAGGAGTGTCGTGCGATGATATCTCCACTTGCCGAACAAAATGGTCTCTCTCTAAATATAAAAACAGAAACTAACGGCTATGTGATCGCAGACTACACTCGTCTAAAACAGGTAATGCTAAACCTTTTAAGCAATGCCATAAAATACAATAAGAAAAATGGCTCTGTTAACTTGAAGGTTCAGCAAAAAGAAAACAATATCGTTCGCATAAATATCATGGACACTGGTACCGGTATTTCAGAAGAACTGCTCCAGGAAATTTTTCAACCCTTCAATCGACTGAATGCTGCATACAATATAGAAGGGACGGGTATTGGTCTATCTATCAGTAAACAACTGGTAGAGATGATGAAGGGGGAAATTGGCGTTACCAGCAAAATCAACGAAGGCAGTAACTTCTGGGTCGAACTGCCAGGAAAATTAAACATCACGACGGCGATAGAACAAGAGAGTCAATCAAGCTTCACCAGCTCAACTCTAGAAAAAAAACAACCGTCAACACAAAAAATTCTTGTCGCTGAAGACAACCCGACAAACCAGATGCTCATCCTGAATCAACTTGAATCATTAGGTTATGCTGCAGATCTGGTTAGTAACGGGCAGGAAGCGTTAAACAAATTAGTCAACGATAATTATCAGTTGTTGATCACCGACTGCAACATGCCTTTGATCGACGGTTATCAATTAGCACGAACTATCCGTGGCCGTGGCAATAACAAATTACCGATCGTTGCGTTAACAGCAGATGCTTTTCCAGAAAAAAAAGCTGAATGTTTAAAGGCAGGAATGAATGAGCAAATCACAAAACCTGTTGATCTAGAAACACTAAAAGTAACACTTGAAAAATTTCTGGCATAAAAACTAAAAAACATTTCACCACAGATGTCACAAAGAAAATTTACTTATGGATTGCGCTTTTAAAGTAGCTGCGAATAAATTTTCTGGGAAAATTTTTCACGTTAGTGGTGAAACATATGGGCATGCCCAATAATTCATTCGCACCTACGATATTTTCTGCGTCACCCATCGCTGTGAATATCTATTTAATGCATTTATTGCATTACCACGGCACTGCCTGCACCACGCCTGTCTGACGCGGCTTCAACTACGCCCGTTTTCTTATCGATGGTAATCATATGCATATTTCCATAATCATCATCCAGCTCTTTAGTAACATGCCCCAAATCGCCTAAAGCTTCGAGCAGCTTTTCATCAAAGACACCTGGTTCGTATGATATTTCATCAGGTAAATATTGATGATGATAACGCCCTGCATTAACTATTTCTTCAGCGTCTTTTTTCTCATAAAAATCAAGGATAGAAAGCAGTACCATGGTAATAATACGGCTGCCGCCCGGCGTACCAATAATTCCAACACTATCATCTGTCTCAACGATACTTGGTGTCATACTGGACAGCATCCTTTTACCCGGCTCGATTGCATTTGCGCCTGAGCCCACCAGGCCATATACATTTGGCACACCCGACTTGGAAACAAAATCATCCATCTCATCATTTAATAAAACGCCGGTTCCTTCCGCCACGAAACAAGATCCAAAAGGATAATTGATGGACAGGGTCGCAGACACCTTATTTCCCTGCTCATCGACAATCGAAAAATGCGTAGTATCGCTACCCTTTCCCGGTAATTGAGCCACCGCTTTAAGTGAAGAACTTAAGGTCGCTTTATCACGACTGATCGTCGCAGCCAGCGACTTGATATATTTATCCGAAACCAGGTAATCAACGGGCACTTCAACATAGTCAGGATCCCCCATGAATTCAGCACGATCACGATAAGCACGCCGCATCGCTTCCGCTATATGATGAATGCGTTGCGCTTCATTCATCTTTTCTATATCCAGCTGTGAAAGGATACCCAGGATCTCTGCTAACACTATGCCGCCAGAAGACGGCAGAGAAGCAGATATCAGACTCATGCCTTTATATACCGTAACGTTGGGGGCCCGCTGTTTTATGGTATACGTTGCCAGATCTTTTATTGTCCAGATACCCCCATTTTTTCGTACATCTTTGACCATTTTCCCGGCTAAATCATTTTCATAAAAGCCGGCGTTACCAAATTCTGCAATCTGCTTTAATGTATTCGCCAGATCGTGTTGCACAATCTTATATCCCAGATCTGGCAACTCACCATCCTGCAGAAAAATATCATTAGCTTCTTTATTATCCTGCAAGTCTTTTAATCTAAAATCGGCCATTCGTTGATAATATTCATCTACAGAAAAACCTTGTTGTGCATGTAAAATCGCAGGCGCTAGTGATTGAGACAACTTTAATTTTCCATAATTTTCGGCAAGATAAACCAGGGCAGCAGGAATACCGGGGATGCCGGCGGACAAGGCACCTCTGATCGATGCACCGGGCCTCACCTCACCTTTTTTATTCAGAAATAAATCCCTGTGTGCATTCAACGGTGCGCGTTCGCGTGCATCGATCATCACATAATCATCCTTTATTGCCTGGTGCAACAGATAAAAACCACCACCACCGAGGCCTGAAGAATAGGGTTCAACGACTGCAAGTGTCGCAGTCACAGCGATTGCCGCATCAAACGCATTACCGCCCTGACTTAAAATATCAAGACCTGCCTGTGTTGCTAAAGGATGAGCGCTAGCAATAGCTGCATACTCGGGAAGTTTATTTACCGATAATTTTTTTGAGACTGAAGCACTATCAGAAGCATAGGAAATGCCCTGAAAACCAAGAACGAACGTGAGTACAAAGAAACCAAAACTGTAAGCAATTTTGCTCATATATGATATCTACATTAAATGATACGTCGCAAGAAAAGCTCTAATGACTTGGTCATCATACACGATATAAATTGATTATTAACCCTTGGACATTAACCCTCGACTACTAATTACCTGTTAAAGCCTTATATTTCTCCATGAGCTCTTCCTTTGTTTCAGGGTGATCGGGATCTAATGGTATACAATCGACCGGACACACTTCAACGCACTGCGATGTTTCAAAATGACCAACACATTCAGTACATAAATTCGGATCTATCTCATAAATTTCATCGCCCGGACTAATCGCTTCATTTGGACACTCCGGCTCACATACATCACAGTTAATACATTCATCAGTAATCATTAACGCCATAACAACTCAACCACACACGACTTAAACAGTCTATAATTTACAATCTATCTTTAGGTTACCCTGGATAACCAGCCCATTCACTTCGATATTGTATTCTTCACAGAATTTAGCGCTTCCACAATATCTTTATGGACAAACGGTGAAACGTCTCCCCCGTGCAACGCAATTTCTTTCACTAATGAAGCTGAAATAAAACTGGTCTCTTCACTGGGCGTCATAAACACTGTTTCCAGGCTATCTTCCAAATGCCGATTCATACTGGCTAATTGCATTTCGTATTCAAAGTCTGACACAGCCCGCAAACCACGCAGTATTACCTTTGCATTTTTTTCGCGCACGAAATTGACCAGCAAGTCAGAAAAACCACAAATTTCGACATTCTCAAACCCGGATAATACTTGTTCCGCCATCGCCACACGCTGCTCCAGATCAAATAATGGTGTTTTTCCCGGATTTTCCGCTATGCCTACGATAACCCTATCAAACAACCCGGCAGCACGATGCACCAGATCAGAGTGCCCATTCGTAATCGGATCAAATGTTCCCGGATAAACCGCTATTACTGTCATATCAATCTCTGTGGTTAAATGATTTTTATGTTAATGATTTATAAATAAATAACTTGTAAGCCACCTGACCTGAATTTTTTTCTTTCAGGCATACCCAGTTATCTGGCATTTCAACATCGGCATTAACCGCATGCTCTATATAGATTATGGCATCCTCCGCCAAACATCCACTATTGTTAAGCAGCGTACAACTTTTTATCAATAAATCTGAGTGAAAAGGCGGGTCGAGAAAGACCAGATCAAACTGAGCATCTGAGGACTTATTTGATCGTACTGATTGCAGCCAGGATAGTGCGTCTTCATGTTTGATTGCAATCTTATGCGCATCAACAGCAAGAATACTGGCGCTTTCTTTTAGGTTGTTGACCGTTCGTTTATTGTGCTCAAGAAAAACTACTCTACCGGCGCCACGTGATAACGCTTCAAACCCTAATACACCACTGCCGGCAAAACAGTCCAGGCAGCGGCTTTGAGGAAGATACGTCTGCAACCAGCTGAACACGGTTTCACGTATGCGGTCTGTCGTCGGACGCAGCCCCTCTGCATCATCAAATTTAATTATTCGACCACGCCATTTGCCCGCAATAATTCGACACTTGCCTCGCTTGCTGACGCCCCGCTTTGCACTATCGACTTTTGTCATTGTAAAAATCGGCGATCGTCTTATTGCTTTCCAACAATAACCGTTACCATTCGGTCAGGATGCACACGTCGAGTTAATGCATCGTTAACTTTTTTCATGTCGACTGATCCCATATTAGCTATGAAGCGATCAAGATAATCTATCGGTAAATCGTAAAATCCAATCATAGAAAGATATTCTAGCAACTTACCATTGCCGTCTATTTTCAATGGAAAACCACCGGTAATATTGCTCAGGCTTGCAGCAAGCTCTTCTTTTTCAGGACCGCTATCGACATATTTTTTAAGCTCCTGATCGAGCAACAACAAAGCCTGCTGCGTTTGTTCAGTCTTCGTTTGCATGCCCATCGCAAACACACCGTTTTCACGGAGCGGCGAAAAATAACTGTACACACTGTAAGCCAGGCCATGCTCTTCACGGATAACTTCGACCAGACGCGAAGCAAAACCACTGCCACCGAAAGGATGGTTTGCCACATACAAACTAAAATAATCTTCATCACCACGCTTCATACCCGGCTGACCAACAAAAATATGTGTTTGCGCAGATGGATAATCAATAATAATTTTTTTCGCCTCGGTCAAAGGTTGCACCTGTGGTAAAGCAACCGCTTTTTTACCCATGGATAATGATGACACCACCGCTTTAACTATCTCTTCTGCCTGCCAACGCTCGACGTTTCCGACGATGGCGATAGTGGCATTATTGGCGACATAGTATTGTTTATAAAATGTGCGAACATCATCTAAGGTTATTTTTTCCAGGCTTTCTTTATCTCCCGAAGAAGGAGACGCATATGGATGGTCACCAAAAACTGCTTTACTAAAAGCTTCACTCGCTATGGCGGATGGTGATTGCTCGCGCGCTTTTACAGCAACTTTCATACGATTGAGCTCTCTCTGAAAAGCATCTTGCGGAAAGTCAGGTTGCGTTAGCACCTGAGCCAGACTTTCGATAGCCGTCGTTAAATAGCGAGACTCCGTCAGACTTCGCACCCCCACAATCGCCATGTCACGCCCGGCATCATATTCGATCTGCGCACCTACAGACTCGAATGTTTCTGCGATCTGTTGTGAAGTTTTACCTGCAGCTCCTTCGGACAATAAACCATTAGTCAATACAGCCAGGCCACTTAGGCCATCGTCTCTTGCACTGCCTGCATCAAACACTATACGCACATCAAGCATCGGTATTTCGCTTGCCGGCACAAACAGTACCTTCGCACCGTTTGCTGTCTGCCAGGTTTGAATTTGCGGCGTGGCATAAACAACTACGCTAAACGTCATCAAACATAACGAACCGATCATTCTCTGCATCATCATTCCTGGGAATATTTTTTTACCTCGCAGAAGCAAACTCTCTAACTTATCGCCCATGATTTACTCCTGCTACCGGTGTGACTTTAGCGCCATTCTCTATAGGCAGTGGATTGAGTACCGCCACGGTCAGCCGTTCATCTATCAAGTATTTATTGGCTACTTGCTGCACCTGATCAGCGGTCACTGCCAGTATTTTTTCTACGTATGCATCCTTTATCTGCCATGGCAGACCGATGGTATCGAGCATACCAACTTCCATTGCCTGATAAAATGTGGAATCCTGCTGATAGACCTGAGCGGCAACCACCTGCGCTTTCACACGGTTTAATTCATCATCATCAGGCAGTCGAGATTTAATCGTATCCACCTCTTCGCGAAGCGCGAATTCCAGAACATCTATATCCACCCCATCGTTTGGTACGGCTGATAAAGTGAACAGTGTGTCATGTCTTGCTGACATACCGTAACTTGCACTGGCACTATTTGCGATTTCCTGGCCACGTACGAGATTCTTACTAAAACGTGCACTACTGCCACCATCGAGCACACCCGCTAATACCTCTAGCGCATACATCTCCCATTCTTCTTCCCCATCGACAACAGCTGGAGTTAAAACCGGTACCTTGTAACCCATGATGAGATACGGGATTTTTGCAGGCACCTCAACGGTAAGCCGTTGCGTACCATATTGTTTAGCCTCATGTCTGGGTTTTAATTCAGGTATTTTAGAAGTACTCAATTGTCCGAAATATTGTTTCGCCAGGCGATAAACATCATCAGCCTCAACATCACCGGCGATGACAAGCGTGGCGTTATTTGGTGCATACCATGTCTGATACCACTCACGTGCATCCTCCACGGTAAGCGTATCGAGGTCTTCCATCCAGCCAATGATAGGACGGCGATATGGGCTGTTAGTGTACGCAACCGCGTTAAACCGTTCATAAGTCAGCGCCGTGGGTTTGTCGTCAGTACGTAAGCGACGCTCTTCTTTAACCACTTCAATTTCCTTGAGGAATTCTTTTTCTTCGAATACCAGGTTCCTCATGCGATCAGCTTCCATCTCCAGACACAATTCTAGCCGGTCGTTCGCTATCTTTTGAAAATAAGCAGTATAGTCCTGACCGGTAAAGGCATTCTCCTCACCGCCATTCGCGGCAACGATATCTGAAAATTCGCCCGCCGGATGTTTTTCGGTGCCTTTGAACATCATATGTTCCAGCACATGTGAGACACCCGTAATACCGTCATGCTCATAACTGGCACCGACTTTATACCAGACCTGTGACACCACGATAGGCGCACGGTGATTTTCGATGACCAGGATTTTCATACCATTCGATAACTGATAAGACTGTACTGCTTCTTTGCTTTGTTCAGTCGAAGGTTCATTACTATTAAATAACACCCAACCCAAAACTAACGTTGCAACCACGACCAGACCGACAATTGACTTCAATTTCATTAATATAATCTCTTAAGGCAACTCTGAATAATTATCATAAATTCTATCCAGCAAAAATTTAAGCTGAATCTCTAGCGTCGTTCATTTTCTTTCAACTATCAAGCCAAGTGATGATAGGATACAGCAATTAATTTCACTGCACGAATCATCATGTTTGGCTTCATAAAACGCAAACAAAAAAACACAGCAACAGCCAGTAAAGCCACTGTAGAAACCCCGCCCCTGTCAGATTCAACGCTTACAGATTCGGCTTCAGCAGAAGACAAGCCGGCCGATCTAAGCCAATCCCTCGAAAAAACCAGACGCACATTTTCCGATGGCATGGCCGATTTTTTCCTCGGCAAAAAAAATATCGGCGATGAACTGCTTGAAGAACTGGAAACACGTCTGCTCAGCGCCGATGTTGGCGTCGATGCTACCACAACTATCATCGATGAACTGCAAAGCAATATTTCGCGAAAAGTTATCAACGATGCGGAATCTCTGCACCTTAAACTGGCTGAAATAATGAAGGCCATCCTGCTGCCTTGCGAGCAGCCCTTAAGCAACGTTATCGCGGATACAAAAGCAGCCAAACCTTTCGTCATCCTGGTCGTTGGCATCAATGGCGCCGGCAAAACCACCAGTATAGGCAAGCTTGCAAATTATTTTACCAGGCAAGGTAAATCTGTCATGTTAGCTGCGGGTGATACTTTTCGCGCTGCAGCGGTCGAACAACTACAGGAATGGGGACAACGCAACAATGTGCCCGTCATCACTCAGGGCACGGGGGCTGACCCGGCATCGGTTATCTATGACGCGGTAGAATCCGCTACTTCAAAAAAAATAGACATCGTCATTGCCGACACAGCCGGTCGTCTGCATACACAGAACAATCTCATGGATGAGCTGGCAAAAATCAAACGCGTACTGGGTAAACTCGATGCCGATGCGCCACATGAAACTTTGATCGTGATAGATGCCGGTTTTGGACAAAATGCCCTGCATCAAGTTCAGCAATTTCATGACAGCATCGGACTAACCGGCATGGCAGTTACCAAACTGGATGGTACAGCGAAAGGCGGCATATTATTTTCTATCGCCAAAACCTTAAATTTACCGGTTCGTTTTATCGGCGTCGGTGAAAAAATAAACGACTTAAGACCGTTTGATGCCAGCGAGTTCGTCGATGCACTCCTGGAGTAAAACGGCAATGAAAAATGAAAGTCAAAAAACAATAGCAAAAATCGCTTTATATTTTTCATTTGCTACGCAGTAACACCATGATTCATTTCGATAACATCTGTAAACGTTACCCGAGCGGATATGACGCCTTAAACCGGATTAATCTGCGTCTGCATAAAGGGCAGATGGCATTTCTCACCGGCCATTCCGGCGCTGGCAAAAGCACCTTATTAAAGCTTATCGCCATGATCGAACGCCCGACACGTGGCCAGATATTTCTCGATGGTGTCAATTTAAACAATATAAGCAACCGGAAAATCCCCTATATAAGACGTAACATTGGCATTATCTTTCAAAATCACCACCTGCTTTATGATCGCCCGGTATTCGACAATGTAGCCATGCCGCTCATCATTCAAGGCTACCGTCGTCAGGAAATACGTAAACGCGTCCGCGCTGCACTCAATCAGGTTGGTTTATTAAGCAAAGAAAAATCCGATCCGATCACTCTCTCCGGTGGTGAGCAACAACGTGTCGGCATCGCACGCGCCATTATCCACAAACCCCTGTTATTACTGGCAGACGAACCAACAGGTAATCTCGACCCGGAACTATCGCTAGAAATCATGCAGCTATTTGCACGTTTTAACCAGGTTGGTACCACGGTTTTAATCGCCAGTCATGATCTTGATCTAATCAAACACACAGGGTTTCCGAGCATCAGCTTACAGGACGGGCAAGTTGCTCATAACGGGTTGCCATTTACCGTAAGCAACAACTGAGATGCGCAACAACCCACGTAAAAAAAGCCGGCTCCGTTCATACTTTAGCCATCATCTGCGCACAGCTTTGGCCAGTTTAGGTCGACTCTATGCGCAGCCTGCCGCAACCTTGATGACTGCGGCAGTCATCGCTATCGCCCTCGCGCTGCCTGTGGGTTTATACATTGCACTGGATAATGTCGCAAAACTCAGCAGTGACTGGGATGGATCAACACAGATTTCTTTGTTTTTACACACCCATGTTAAAAACAGCGATGCGCAAAAATTAATGAACCAACTGCAAACACATAAACAGATAAAAAAAATTGATTTCATCAGCAAAGAACAGGGCTTAAAACAATTCAGAGAAACCTCGGGTTTTGGTGACGCTCTAAAATATCTGGATAGCAACCCGTTACCCATCGTTTTAGTCGTTCACCCTAAAATAACAGGTAATAAAGCTGATGCAACGACTCTCCTCGTCAAAGAACTTGGTAAGAACAAATTAGTTGAACTGGCACAACTTGATGTGCAATGGGTCAAACGCCTCTATACCCTGCTGGAAATTGCCAACAGGAGCATCTGGGTAGTCAGCACGATGCTGGCCATCGCTGTTCTATTGATTATCGGCAACACCATTCGACTAGATATACAAAATCGCCGTGAAGAAATTGAAGTTTCCAAGCTCATCGGCGCTTCTGACGCCTTTATTCGCCGCCCATTCTTATACACCGGTTTATGGTATGGTGTCATCGGAGGTCTGTTAGCCACTATAGTCACGCTCGTATCACTAGCGTTAGTGGAAAACCCGATCCATAAACTGGCGCTGTTATATAGCAGTGACTTTCGTCTACATGGACTTGGTTTTGTAAAAACACTGTTATTGATACTCATCAGCTGCTCACTTGGCCTTATTGGCTCGTGGATAGCGGTAAGCAGGCATTTAAAAGAAATAGAACCTAGCTGATCCATTATTTTACAGTATAATCAATAAGTTACAAAAAAATCGATTCCCCTGCGGAAAAATCTTTAATTAAGGGAAATCGCCGATATTTCAATGAACTTTTCTCATGATTAGCACTCTCACTTCAGGAGTGCTAAAATTACCATATGAGAGAAGAAAATATGACAACAGCTTTAGTTCCAGCCATTCAGAATGCGCCGCTAAGTGCAGGTAATCTGGATGCATATATTCGGCAGATTCACAGTATTCCTGTTTTAACCAGCAAAGAGGAACATGAGCTTGCATTGCGCCTGGAGCAACAAGATGATCTTGCTGCTGCTCAACAGTTAATTATGTCTAATTTGCGCTTCGTGGTGAAGATTGCGCGCGGTTACTCAGGTTACGGCTTGCCGCTGGGTGATTTAATCCAGGAAGGCAACATCGGGCTTATGAAAGCGGTCAAACGCTTCTCAGCCAGCCATGGAGTACGCCTGATATCTTATGCCGTACACTGGATAAAATCTGAAATACATGAATTTGTCTTGCGTAACTGGCGCATCGTTAAAGTAGCCACAACCAAACCACAGCGTAAACTGTTTTTCAAACTCCGCAGTTCTAAAAAAAGGCTGGGCTGGTTCAACCAGGATGAAGTCAACGATGTTGCTGAAACATTAGGCGTCAAGCCGGAAACCGTACTTGAGATGGAATCTCGTCTAAGCGGTAGCGACGTAACATTTGATCCGCCAGGCAGTGACAATGATGACGAGCATCATTTTACACCTGCCGCCTATCTTACTGACGACAGGGCAGATCCGGCGCAACAGCTGGAACATGATGATGGCCGTGCACAGCAACTGACTCTGATGACAGATTCAATAGAAACACTTGATGAGCGCAGCAAAGACATCATCCGGCGCCGCTGGCTAAACGAAGATAAAGCGACACTGCATGACCTGGCTGCTGAATACCAGGTATCTGCAGAGCGTATACGCCAGATTGAGAAAAATGCGTTAAATAAAATGCGTGTTATATTCGAAGCTTAATTGGCCAGTTAAGAAACTGCACAATAAAAAAGGCCGCTTATGCGGTCTTTTTTACACCCTGCTTTTAATTTCGACAAATTGCTGACCAATCATCCGAGAGGTTTTATCCACCGACTCAGGTTTCCACGCATGCCCATAAACAATTTCATAGGTTGCCGGCAATACATCACCACGTCTAAATGATTCATAAGCCTGGCGCACAGTCTGTAAAACCGATTTTCCTGTAAGGCCTTTGTTGATCTGTTTTTTGTGAGGCGTATTCGCCGTAACGTTGGCACCGATCGCCTTTAGGTCATGCATTATTTCATCGACAGAATGGTAAGTCACGGTCATTACTTCAGCTTCCATTACTGGTTCAGCAAAACCGTCCTGCAATAAAGCGTCACCGATATCATGCATATCAATAAACTGATTAACGTGATGGCTATCATCAACTTTACTCCAACTGTATCGCAACTCCTTCAAAGTATCGGGTCCAAACGTGGAAAACACGAACAGACCACCCGGCTTAAGCACCCGCCTGGCCTCCAGCAGTGCAGCATTCAGATCATTACACCATTGCATGCTCAGGCTGGAAAAGATCAGATCAAATGAATCATCTGCAAACGGAAGGTTTTCTATATCAGCACAAACCAGGTGTGGTGAGCGAAATAAACCGCCATGCCTGGCACTCTTGTCCAGCATGTTTTCTGACAGGTCCAACGCTACAATCTGCGCTTTTTTGTAACGCTCGAATAGTGTCGGGATGGCCTTACCGGTTCCTGCGCCAGCATCTAAAATGAATTCCGGTGTGATTTTTACAATCTCTAATTTTTCCAACAGACGTTTGCAGACTTCATTTTGTAAGACTGCAAATTCCTCATAACGATCAGCAGCACGGTCGAATGCACGACGAACATGAGCCTGATTAAATACTTGTATTGATTCTTGTTTCATATAAATTTACATCATTAAAAAAACATTACGTACTTGTTACTGTAGGTACGACTAAATCGTCTGGAACGATTTAACATCAACGCAGTTTTTCTGCGATGACGAGCAGCTGCTTTATAAAGTCGTCACGTTGTGAAATAAAGGGGGCGTGACTCGCTTTTTCGTACAGATGCACATTTTCCTGTTGATACTTGGTTTTCAAGGCATCTGCTAATTCACCTGGTACCAGACTATCTCTGGCGCCTAACATCCAGTAAAGCGGGCTTTCGATCAGGTTTAAATTATTACGTAAATCTGTTTCCAGCAAAATTTCTAATCCTGAGATTAGTGCCTTAGTCGCAGCCTGGCCACGAGATTGTATGCTTTTTTGTAACTGCCTGACCACCTTCATTGCATCTGGCAAACCTTTGACCTGAAGCGCCAAAAAACGTCGTATAGTTTTTTCCTGGTCTCGAGTCAGATCACTGGCAAACTGATCGAACACTTTTGCATCGACCGCATACGGCCAGTTCTCCTGTGTAACAAAACAAGGATTAGTCGCAATCAGTAAGGCAGACGCAACGCGTTGCGGGTACAGCTCGGCTAAACGCAGCACAGCAAGACCACCCAGGGACCAGCCAACCCAAAGCACAGGGCGATGCACTAAAGGCACGATAGCTTTTACATAATCATCCAGCGTATTTGCCTCGATATCTGCCATGGTACCGTGCCCGGGCAGATCAACCACTACCGAATTGATCCAGTCAGGCAACTGTGCAATACAATCATCCCATACGGCACTATTCATCGCCCAGCCATGGACAAAAACACAGGTTACCGAATCATGCATATATCACCCTCAAACCACATCTCCTAAGCAAAATATATCTTCCCATACACAGCAAAATGATCTCAAGCATTTCACTGATACCTGAGGTAAGCTTGCCTGCTTTAAACGGCCATAACACTAAAAAATTTAAAATCCGTGCCCATGGAAAATTTTCTCAACATCATCATATTTGCCGGTATGGCTTATCTCATAGGCTCTTTTTCAACGGCCATCATTACCTGCAAATTAATGGGCATCGAAGACCCACGCAAAACAGGCTCCAATAATCCAGGAGCAACTAACGTTTTACGCCATGGCGGTAAAAAAGCAGCCATTATCACCCTGATAGGTGACATGATAAAAGGCCTGATCCCCGTATTGATCACCCTTCAATTTCACACAGAGCATTTAATTATCGGCATAGCCGGTTTATCTGCCTTATTAGGTCATATCTTTCCGGTTTATTACGGTTTCAAAGGCGGGAAAGGTGTTGCCACCTATTATGGTGTCATTTTAGGCATCAGCTGGCAGGTCGGGCTCATTGCCCTTG
This sequence comes from Gammaproteobacteria bacterium, assembly GCA_030637945.1. GTDB lineage: Bacteria > Pseudomonadota > Gammaproteobacteria > SZUA-229 > SZUA-229. The sequence continues at coordinate 10,774 of DAOWFN010000036.1, read as the reverse complement.
CTATCTGGTTAATCGTCGCCGCAATACTGAAAATATCATCCCTGTCCGCACTGGTCTCTATCTTTTTAACGCCTTTGATACTCTGGTATTTTTCCCAATCTATCGAACTATGTAGCTCCGTTGCCTTAATGAGCCTTATCGTGTTCTGGCGCCATAAACGCAACATCAAATCGTTACTGCAAGGCTCAGAAGTAAAAATCGGAAAAAGCGCTAAATAGCCTGAGCTAAATAGACTTGAGATCCTGCATCGACCAACGGGCTCTGGCATCAATTTCCAATGGCTGTGCCTCGCCTGCCACTAAACGCAAACAACCCGCCTGCGCGATCATTGCACCATTATCTGTACAAAATTCAACTCTGGGGTAATACAGACTGCCCGCCAGCTGTTTAATCATTTCGGCTAACCCTGCCCGTAGACGCCTATTTGCACCGACACCACCAGCAATTACCAATCTATCACATTGCTGCTGATCTAATGCGCGCCGACATTTAATCTTCAAGGTATCAACCACTGCTTCTTCGAAAGCAAGCGAGATATCCGCTTTCGTCTGATTCGCTAACTCGCCGTCAAAGCCCTCTTTCTGTGCTTCAGACTGCATGGTATTCAGGGCAAAGGTTTTTAAACCACTAAAACTAAAATCCAGTCCCGGTCGATCGATCATCGGTCGCGGAAACTTATAGACGCCCTGCCGCCCCTTTTCTGCCATAGCAGCCAGTGCCGGCCCACCGGGATAACCCAAACCGAGTAATTTTGCCGTTTTATCGAAAGCCTCACCGGCCGCATCATCAAGACTTTGACCCAATAATTCATACCGTCCGATGCCTTTTACATAAGCCAGCAGCGTATGCCCACCAGAAACCAGTAAAGCGACAAAAGGAAATTCTGGCGGGTTATCTTCCAGCATAGGCGCCAGCAAATGACCTTCCATGTGATGCACTTCAACCGCAGGGATACCCAGTGCCCACGCCAGCGACCGCCCTACCGAAGCACCGGACATCAATGCACCTATCAGCCCCGGGCCCGCCGTATAAGCGATACCATCAATTGCTGATTTCTCTATATTTGCTTGTTGCAAGACCTGCTCTAACAAGGGCACAAGGTAACGAATATGATCTCTTGAAGCCAATTCCGGCACTACCCCGCCATATTCCGCATGCAGCTCTACCTGACTGTGTAAAGTATGTGCCAACAGACCCTTTTCACTGTCAAATAACGCAATACCTGTCTCATCACATGAGCTTTCAATACCTAAAACAATCATAATTTTTGTATTTATTTTGTCGCATACCCAGGAAACCAATTAATTTTTTAATTTGGCTTTTAGATTTATCTAAAAATGGGATATAATACGTGATTCCGCCGCATTCTTTGCGGGTTTTTTATGTCCACTGATGGACGGTATCTCACAAGGAACCATGTATGGTGTTGTGAGTATGTATTTTACAATTATTAAGAGAACACTATGCCAGCGATACGAGTAAAAGAAAACGAACCATTTGACGTGGCTTTACGTCGTTTCAAACGTTCATGTGAGAAAGCCGGTGTTTTAACCGAAATTCGCAAACGTGAAGCGTACGAAAAACCAACGACTGAACGCAAACGTAAAGCCGCTGCAGCAGTTAAACGTCACTTGAAAAAACTGTCAAAAGAACGCAATAAATTCTCACGTTCACCTCACCAACGTCGTCGTTAATTTTATTATCATTACACATCCCGGTGTTCCAACTTTAATACGGACATAGTGTTTAATAAACAATGAGTGAACTTCAAAAGCAGATTCAGGGTGCTGTTATCAGCGCAATGAAAGCAGGTGAAAAAAAACGCCTTGCCATCATCCGTCTAATGACTTCGGCCATGAAGCAGATAGAAATTGATGAACGCATTGAACTTGATGACGCACGCGTCATTGCTGTTCTCGATAAAATGGTAAAACAACGTCGCGAGTCTATTGCTCAATTCAAAACTGCCGGACGTGATGACCTGGTAAAACAGGAGAGTTACGAAATCGACATCATCCAGGAGTTTCTGCCACAGGCACTGAGCGAAGAAGAAGTTGACGATATCGTTAACCAGGCCATTGAGCAAACCGGGGCTGCCTCGATTAAAGACATGGGCAAAGTAATGGGGTTGGTGAAACCACAAATTATCGGTCGTGCCGATATGGGCGAAATCAGTGGTCGCATCAAGTCTTTACTCACTACGAGTGCCTAAATAACTCCTTTAAATTTAACTCGAAGATTAACTCCGCATAGTCACTAGGCCACCTATCTCATTTAAAATACATGAGCGAACTCAAAAACGATAGATTTATCAGGGCTTTACTTCGCCAACCCGTCGATCGCACGCCAGTATGGATCATGCGTCAGGCAGGACGCTACCTGCCAGAATACCGTGAGATACGCGCTAAAGCTGGCGATTTTATGACTTTGTGCAGTACGCCAGAATTAGCCTGCGAAGTTACATTACAGCCGCTACGCCGATTCGAACTTGATGCAGCCATCTTGTTCTCCGATATTCTGACCATTCCCGACGCGATGGGTTTAGGCCTGTACTTCTCTGAAGGTGAAGGCCCCAAATTTGAACGTACAATCAGCTCTGCCAGTGATATAAAAAAATTAGCCATACCTGACCCTGCTGACAAATTATCTTACGTTACCGACGCTGTCTCCTTAATCCGTAAAGAACTAGACGGACAAGTACCACTGATCGGTTTTGCAGGAAGCCCCTGGACCCTGGCAACCTATATGGTCGAAGGCGGCAGCAGCAAAACATTTTCAAAGATCAAAGCTTTATTGTTTGAAGACCCGACATCTGCCCATGTTTTAATGAGCAAACTTGCTGATTCTGTGGCGAGCTATCTAAACGCACAGATAGAAGCCGGCGCGCAGGCAGTAATGGTTTTTGATAGCTGGGGTGGCGCATTGACGACTCCACACTACAAGGCTTTTTCTCTGGCTTATATGCAACAGATCGTCGACCAGCTGATACGCGAAAAAGACGGCCAGCAAATCCCAGTAATTTTATTTACCAAAGGTGGCGGTCTATGGCTGCAGGACATAGCCAATACCGGCTGTAACGCCGTAGGTTTGGATTGGTCTGTTGATATCAATATGGCTCGCCAGCAAATCGGCGACAAAGTTGCGTTGCAGGGCAATATGGATCCCGCCATCATGGCGACCAATCCGGACGTTATTAGACAGGAAGTCAGCCGTATCCTTGCAGGATTTGGCCACGGCAATGGCCATGTATTCAATCTCGGTCATGGCATCACGCCAAACATCACGCCTGAAAATGTTGCGGCACTAGTTGATGCGGTACATGATATCAGCGTCCAATACCACAATTAAACGCACGATTATATTTCACACGAGCATTACAGTTTAGTTATACTCTGATTCAATTCCTCAATCAGTGATTATGATTATGTCTTTCTACGAGCATAATTCTTTAAGTAAATCTATCTACCTTCTACTCACGCTACTTTGCTTTAGCAATATTGCTATTGGCAGCAACCTGCAGGAAAACCAGTCACAATCGACAACACAACGAGCTAAAATCGGCCTGGTGCTAAGTGGTGGTGGCGCGCGTGGTTTTGCACACATCGGCGTATTGAAAGTGCTCGAAGAAAACAATGTTCCGATAGATTACATCGTTGGCACCAGCATGGGTTCTATAATCGGCGGCCTATATGCCATTGGATTAACCCCGGATGAGATCGAACAGGGTGTAAATGGTATTGCATGGGATAAAGTTTTTGACGATTTTGCCTATCGTGAATACAAAACCTTTCGCCGCAAACAAGATGACTTTGATTTTTTCAACATCCACCGCATTGGTTTAAACACGGATGGGTTACAGCTTTCACCCGGTTTGATCGAAGGGCAACAGATCGAACTTGCGCTCGACCGTCTAGCCTACCCCGGGTTTCATATAAATGATTACGATAAGTTAAGAATTCCTTTTCGTGCGGTAGCCACCAACATAGAAAACGGTGAACCATTCATCATTAAAAGTGGCAATCTTGCACGTGCCATGCGCGCCAGCATGTCCATTCCCGGCGCATTACCACCAATAATCATTGACGACACCCTGCTTGTAGACGGCGGTATTGCCAATAACATACCAATAAACATCGTGCGCAATATGGGAGCAGATATCATCATCGTAGTTGATGTTAGCGCACCACTATCAGATAAAGAGGCTCTCAAATCGAGCGTCGATGTAACCGCTCAGCTGACCACTATTCTGACCAGGCGGATTGCAGACATTCAACTTAAAACATTGCGAGGCGATGATGTACTGATCATTCCTGGTGAAGAGGATATATTTTCTTCTGATTTTGATAGATATCCAGATCTGATTAAGGCTGGCGAAAGTGCGGCCATCGAAAAACTTGACGCGATAAGAAAACTGTCACTGCCTTCTGAAACTTATGCCAGCCATATGGCATCGTTACCCGATGTCGCGAACAAAAACCCGATTATCGATTTTGTAAAAATACATAATGAAACAGGTTTAAAAGATGAGGTGATGCAGGTACGCATACATCAAAACATCGGTAAACCGCTCGATATCGCACAGCTCGAAAAAGATTTGTCGTACATATATGGTCTGGATTTTTCCAGCTCGGTGGTCTATTCACTGGAAAAAAGAGGTGATAAAACCGGATTAATTATTTATGTACGAGATAGAGAATGGGCTCACAGTTACTTGCAGTTTGGATTATCTATAAAGTCTGAATCCAATATCGGATCATTTACCAACTTTGATGCTGCTTACACAAAACACAGCTTAAATAAACTGGCGGGGGAACTCCGCCTGACAGCTGGACTAGGCAGTGAACCAGAAATCAGCGCAGAATTTTATCAGCCATTAAATGTTAGCCTGGATTTTTTTGTCTCAGCAAAAACAGGAATACTTACAACCATCTTCCCTAATGTTATTGACAATAAAATTGCTTCTATAGAACGCTTTCATCGGACATACATCGATCTATCTACCGGAAAAATATTCAAACAAACAACTAAAATCAGCCTTGGCTTACGCCATAATGATGGCGGCACTGAAACCATCAGCGGAAACAGCCTGTTTCCAGATGGCGATTTCAGGGAAAGTTTTTTATATACCTCACTGTTTCATGACTCACTGGATAACCTAAGTTTTCCAAACACCGGCTTTTTTGGCGGCCTGGGTTTTAGATTAAATCAGGAAAAACTCGGTGCCGATAGTGACTATGAACAACTGCAGCTATTGCTAAGCGGCGCGGGGACCTATGGCAAATACACGGTCTTCAGTCGTGCTATCTTTGAAACGACGATTAATGAAGACGCGCCTTTTAATGCTTTATACAGACGTGGTGGTTTCCTGGAATTATCAGGCACGCTGGAACGAGAACTTGCTGGTCAACATTTTGGTTTAATAGAAGCTGCTTTTTATAAGCGTCTAGGTAATATCACATTCCTGCCTATATATACCGGATTTTCGATTGAAGCAGGTAATGCCTGGAGCGGCTACGATGATATCAATGCAGGAAATACGACTTATGCCGGCAGCATATTCATCGGCGCAGATACTTTTATCGGTCCGCTATACCTGGCCTTTGGTTTTAACGATGATGGAGGCCAAGCCTTATACTTTAACCTGGGCCAGACGTTTCTGGCAAACTGACAGGCGAACAATTAACCAGAGAAACACTAAAACAATTGTTCCGGTATCGCAGCCGCATCGTCACCCTGAGTTGGCATTCCCACTGATATATCACTAGCAACGTCAGGCGCTCTTTCTTTTCTAAATATTTCAAACGCCGTATCCGTATCAGCGTCTGCTGCTGCCCGCCCGGTCTCCATATTAATTTTCATGGTTACCAAACCATCAGGACGAGGCAACTGCCTTTCCGGCTTTCCTGCTAACGCCACCTTCATATAGTCGACCCATATGGGCAATGATGCTCTTGAAGCGGTTTCCTTACCACCTAGTGGCTGATGCTGATCAAAACCTACCCAGGTCGTTGTTACCAGATCAGGATTATACCCATTAAACCAGGCATCTCGTTGATCATTAGTCGTGCCCGTTTTACCGGCAAGATCTTTTCTTCCTAGCGCCAACGCCCGCTGTCCCGTGCCACGTAACACAACGTCCTGCAGTAGAGAATTCATCTGAAAAGCCAGTCGCGGTTCCAGGGTCTGTTCGGCCTGTTTTGGCAGTTTCGCTAAAGAGTCATCTTCAACGATATTTGTCGACCATTCTTGCTCGGCAATAACACAGGAAGTACACGCAACCAGTGGGTCTGCTTCAAATAGAGTACTACCATCAGCATCTTCAATGCGTTGAATCAAATAGGGCTCGGTTAAAAAACCGCCAGTAGCAAACACTGAATAAATACGTGACATCTGTAATGGCGTCAACTCCGCACTACCCAAAGATAGCGATAGATCATGCGGTAGTTCGTCGTAGATCAAACCAAAATTCTGCGCGTACTGTTTTGCCTGCTTGATTCCTATCGAACGGAGAATACGGATCGAAACCAGGTTTCGAGATTTATATAAGGCCTTCCGAAGACGCGTCGGACCATAAGTTTTACCACTGTAATTTTCAGGACGCCACGCACCTTCTAATGCAGCATCTTCAAACACCACCGGAGCATCGTTGATCAACGTTGCCGGAGTATAGTTTTTATCCAGAGCAGCCGCATAGATGATAGGTTTAAAACCAGACCCAGCCTGTCGTTTAGCCTGCACCACACGATTGAACTTGCTATGTTCAAAGTCAAAACCACCTTTTAACGCCTGTATTGCCCCCGTATTAGGGTTAACAGAAACCAGTGCACCCTGGATTGCGGGGATTTGCGCCAGACTCCAGCCAGTCGTCGTGTCATGTGCAAGCCAGACTACATCTCCCGGCTTAATCACTTCAGACACTTTTTCCAGCTCTTTACCGACACGATTCACACTAATATATTCACGCGCCCACTCAATACCACTCCAAGGTATCAGTACCTGATTTCCATCTTTTAATAGCGCGACGGCCGAACGCTTATCTTCAGTTCCCTTTTTACCCTTTGAGGCCACTTTTGAATCAGCTGAAACCACATCATTCACCGACAATATCAGGGCAGGTACAAAACGGCCATAATCGCCTTCTTTCTCTATAATGCCTACCAGGCCTGTTTGACTATCTTCAATAAATTCTTCGTCGGCGGTATTCATATCTGTCACAGCATCAGTCATAACGCTATCACTCGACCCTGTTTCCGCTACCTCTTTAACCTCTGCCTGCTTCAGAATAGTCTGATCTATTTCCTCCTGGGTTAACTCAACGTGACGAACCACACCCCGATATCCGTGTCGTTTATCGTAAGCTACCAGACCGTTCCACAGACTGTCATTCGCAGCTTTCTGCAAACGTTTATCTATCGTTGTATAAACTTTCAGACCCCGCACATACGCCTCATCACCAAACTGCTTAACGATTTCAGCACGTGCCATTTCATTCACATAAGGCGCATGCACCCCCAATGCACTGTGATGACGTTCTGCTGTGACCGGAGCATTCCTGTTCTCGTCATATTCCAGTGTCGTTATAAAGTCGAGATAATGCATACGTGACAATACATAATTTCGGCGGATCGTTGCACGTTCCGGATTGATGATAGGGTTATAACTGGATGGTGCCTTCGGCAATCCCGCAATCATCGCAGTTTGCGCTATCGATAACTCCTCCAGACTCAGGCCGTAATAAATCTGGGCAGCGGCGGCCACGCCATAAGAACGATTACCTAGATAAATTTTATTTAAATATAACTCAAGAATTTTTTCTTTTTCCAGCTCACGCTCTATTTTCAGCGCTAGCAATATCTCATTTAATTTACGCAGATACGTTTTTTCACTACTCAAATAGAAGTTACGCGCCAACTGCATAGTGATAGTACTACCACCCTGACCACGCTTGCCGGTCATGACCAGATGAAATACCGCTCTTAATATCCCCTGATAATCAACGCCTGGATGTTCAAAAAAACGATCGTCTTCAGCCGATAAAAAAGCCTGCAGCATCAATTCAGGAATCTCTTCAAGTTTTTTTGGTGTTCTTCTTTTCTCACCGAACTCACCCATAAGCGCACCGTCACTACTATATACCCGTAGTGGAACCTGGAGCTGCACGTCGCTCAACCCCTCGATAGAGGGTAACCTGGGATTAAGGTAGAAATAACCGCCAGCAGCAATCACCGCAGTAAACGACATCACAAACAATGCGATGACAATGAATAATTTGAAGGTGTTAAAAAAGCGCACGGTTCTACTTCCTGCGGTAAAGAATGGCTAAGGCGGCAAAGTATAATAGTTTAGTAACAAGTTTTCGAGATTGTTATTTATCATCCTGCATTATTTCTATACATACATCTATTATTTAATGCAAAAATTTTAAAATATTCTATAACTATCTTATTGAATATAAGATTATAGGGGAACAGCGTGGGTTTGCTAAATAGCAACAAACCAAACATATTAGGTTTGGATATAAGCTCGACGTCGGTAAAATTACTGGAACTTGCTCAGGAAGGCGATAGATATCGTGTACAAAGTCTGGCGGTAGAACCATTGCCGGATAATGCTGTGGTCGATAAAAACATTCAGGATGTAGAAGCTGTAGGCCAGACCATCCAAAAAGCTGTCAAGCGTTCAGGCACCCGGGTTAAAAACGCGGCTGTCGCTGTCGCCGGATCTGCTGTCATTACGAAAGTGATACCCATGCCAGCCGGTTTAAGTGATTCAGAACTAGAAGCCCAGATCGAAATGGAAGCTGATCAGTACATCCCTTACCCATTAGAAGAAATTAACCTGGATTTCGAAATTATTGGCGAATCAGAACATAATCCGGACACTGTGGACGTTCTGCTCGCTGCATCCAGAAGTGAAAATATCGAACTACGCTCGGCTGCATTAGCCATCGGCGGACTAACGCCAAAGATAGTCGATGTAGAAGCCTATACTATCGAAAACTCTTCAAAATTGATAACTCATCAGATAGAAGAAGCCGGTGAAGATAATGTCATCGCGGTAATCGATATCGGTGCCACCATGACAAGCCTTAACGTGGTTGAAAACAACCACCTTATATATACGCGTGAACAGAGTTTTGGTGGTAAACAGCTTACAGAAGAAATTATGCGTCGTTACGGATTAGCCTATGATGAGGCCGGTCGTCTTAAAAAAGACGGGGGTTTACCCGATAATTACATTCAAGAGGTCCTCGAACCGTTCAAGGAGACGATCGCACAACAGGTCAGTCGCTTTTTACAGTTCTTTTATACCTCCGGACAGCACAACTCGGTTGATTTGATCGCGCTGGCGGGGGGCTGTGCTTCCATTCCAGGTATTGACGAACTGGTCGAATCTCAGCTTGATACACCTACGGTCATTGCCAATCCCTTTGCAGAGATGTCGCTGGCTTCTAAAGTAAATCCGCAATCCTTAAGTAATGATGCACCATCGCTAATGATTGCCTGCGGCCTTGCCATGAGGAGTTTTGACTAATGGCTCATATTAATTTATTACCCTGGCGCGAAGAACAACGACAGGAACAAACGCGACAGTTTGCTACCATTACCGGACTTTCTTTGCTGTTAACTGCCGCACTTGTCTTTTTAGTCCATGTGACAGTCGATAATCAAATTAACCACCAAAAGTTTCGCAATAAGATGTTGCAAGATGAAATCGCAACTTTAGATCAGGCGCTAACAGAGATTGCAGAACTGGAGAAAACGAAAGAAGAATTACTGTCACGCATGGACGTTATTCAGTCGTTACAGCAACGTAGGCCGCAGATCGTGCACTTATTCGATGATTTTGTGCGTACAGTACCAGAAGGCATCTTCTTGAAGACGATAAAACAGGAAGCTGAGCATTTGACCATTAAAGGTGTTGCAGAATCTAACGGTCGTGTTTCTGCCTATATGCGTAATATCGACGCCTCAGCCTGGATGGCCACCCCCAAACTGAGAGTCATCGAAACAAAAAAAGGTACACTTAGAAGCAGTGACTTCACTTTAGTTACATCCCAGTCATTGCCTCCTGTCAATAAAAATGACTTAAATACAAATACAGGAGAAGGCAGCTAATGAATCTCTCCGAAATCAGACTGGAAGATCTGGATGTTAATGATCTGAAAAAGATTGGTAGCGCACCTTTTCCGGTAAAAGTCACCATTATCGTTATTTTATGTATCGGATTAGCTGTCGCCGGTTACTTTTTAGATACCACCAAACAAAAAGTGGAACTTGAAAAAGTTGTCGCTGAAGAGCAGGAACTACGCAAAGTTTTTTCCGAAAAACAGGCCAAAGCAGCTAACTTAGAGGCTTATAAGCAGCAACTTGATGAAATGCACACATCGTTTGGTACTTTATTAAGACAGCTACCGAATAAAACCGAAATCGAAACACTGTTAACCGATATCTCACAAACAGGCATCGCAGCAGGTCTCGATATCGACTTCTTTAAACCCGAAGGTTTGCGACCCAAAGAATTTTATTCTGAATACCCGATAAAACTGAAAGTAACCGGGCATTATCACGAGTTTGCAGAGTTTATCAGTGGCGTCGCGGCTCTACCGCGTATCGTTACTGTTCAGGATATCGAGATAACGCCATTAGACGATAAAAAAGGCTCAAAATCAGGTAGCTCAAAACTCACCATGGAACTAACCGCCATCACTTATCAGTACCTCGATGAATCTGCAGAGGAAACTGTACAATGATAAAACTAAAACGAACAATTA
>DAOWFN010000149.1 GCA_030637945.1 Gammaproteobacteria bacterium | reverse complement strand
TCGATATCGAAATCCGGCAGAGAAACACGTTCGGGGTTGAGGAAACGCTCGAACAGCAGATCAAATTCCAGAGGATCAATGTCAGTAATTTTTAACGCGTAAGCGACCAGTGAGCCGGCGCCCGAGCCACGCCCCGGACCGACGGGGATATCATTATCTTTTGACCAGTGGATAAAATCGGCAACGATGAGAAAGTAACCGGGAAAACCCATGTTGATGATGACATCGAGCTCTATCTGTAGACGTTCATCATATTCTTTACGCTGCACCGCATAATCTTCAGCGGTTTTATCCAGTAGATCATCTAACCGTTCTTCAAGACCCTCACGTGAGACCCTGCTGAAATAGCTGTCTTCAGTTTCACCTTCGGGGATCGGAAATTGCGGCAGAAAACTTTCGCCTAAACGAACAGTGAAATTACAGCGCTTTGCAATTTCGACAGTGTTGGCTAGTGCCTCAGGAATATCTGCAAACAAGGTTTGCATCTCTTGAGTGGTACGGAGGTATTGTTGCTCACTGTAATTCTTTGGTCGGCGCGGATCATCCAGAGTACGACCATCATGAATACAAACCCTTGCCTCATGTGCTTCGAATTCATCGGCTTTTAGAAACCGGACATCATTGGTCGCCACGACGGGCACATCGTGTTCGATAGCGAGGTTTACGGCATCTGCTATATAGGCTTCTTCGTTCTCACGTCCCGTACGTTGCAACTCGATATAAAAACGGTCTTTAAAACAACTTTGCCAGATACTGAGGCGTTGTTTTGCCAGTTCTGTCTGTCCGGCAAGTAAAGCACGTCCTATGTCACCATTACGCCCGCCGGATAAAGCGATAATACCTTCGGCGTGCTGCTCGATCCATTCAGCCTGCATTATGGGCACACCACGATGCTGACCTTCCAGGTAACTCTTTGAGATAAGTTCGGACAGATTGAGATAACCCTGCTTGTCCTGCACCAGCAGGACCATTTGAAACGGCGCTTCCTGATCGTCACCGTGACGAACCAGCGCATCGACGCCGATGACAGGTTTAATACCTGCACCAAGAGCTGCCCGGGTAAACTTGACCATAGCAAATAAATTGCTCTGATCGGTCAATGCCACCGCGGGCATGCTGTCTTCAGCAAGCACCTTCATCAGAGGCTTCACACGCACGACGCCATCAACCAGAGAGTATTCAGTATGTACTCTCAGATGGATAAAACCGGGTTGATCTGTCACGTGGGGTGCCACTAAAGAACCTCTATTTGAATGAGGTATAAGTGTACCAAATCAGTAGAGACTCAACAGCAAATTATGAGGCCTGATATGAAATATTTTGTCCCGTAAAGCGGCCAGAGTGAAGACACATTAATGATTAAAAATCAATCCACATCAAAATCCCATGTGCCATCTTCGGTCTTACAGAACGAACGATCAGATTCTTTTAACAAGTCACCTTCTTTATACAATTTAAATACCAATGTCCGGCATTCGATCTCAAAATATTCACCTTCATCATAAGTCTCAGTCAAAAATATGTCTCCATAATGATTAGATTCTGCATTACTCCATGAACTCTTATCATCAATGGAACCGGTATTTAACAGTTGCAAAGCTGCTTGCTCTATAAGCTCAAAATCTCTTTTGGTAAACTCTTTTGCCTCTTGCTCAGAAATGCCGGAAATACCTTGTCCAACATCGGCTATCAGCGCAAATGGCGCCATGATAATACCGGAGAAAACCCCTGTGACCGCTCCCTGGCTAGCCTCTTTACCGGCCACGCGCGCTTTTTCGATAAGGCCATCAGCCCTGTCCATCATCGGCGGAATAGATTTGCGGGTGGTTTCGACTTCTTGCAATACTTCAGTTACCAACGGCCTGCTAGCTTCAACTTGTGCTGAAACAGCAGCTACAGCATCAGATGCTTTATTGGCACTGGCGAGCACCCCTGGCAACTCACCACGTATAGCTGCAGATTCTTTGAGTACGGCGGGTATCTGATTTCGTGTTTGCTCAACTTCCCTGAGGATCGATGGAATCATCTTACGTGTCTGCTCCACCTCTTCCAGAATCGGCGGTATCATTTTACGGATCTCCTCAACTTCTACGAGAATGGGTGGCACCAGGTCTGCAATCTCATCCACTTCACCCAGTATCGGTTCGATCTTTTCAGTAGCTGCATCAATTCTCACCAGAATATCTGGAACCTGTTTGCCAATGATGGCAACTTCATAAGTGAAATAAATGATGGAACCAGCCAACGCAAACAAGGATAATGACAACAGATAGGAAGCTATCAAGCGGGCTTTATCTTTAGTTACATTTTTACCTTCCATCACGTATTAAACCTCTTTTTTATACCCCTTCTAACAACACTTCACGAACCGGCGCATAACTTCGGCGATGTTCCGGACAGGGACCGATATCGTTCAATATTTCACGATGCGCTTTGGTTGGATAACCTTTATGTTTATCAAACCCATACTCAGGGTATTGTTTGTGCAGATCCAGCATCTGTGCGTCTCGCTCGACTTTTGCCAGTATGGACGCCGCACTTATTTCAGCAACGCGAGAATCACCTTTAATAATGGCCGTAGTATCACAGAAACAATCAGGCAGTGTTTTATTGCCATCGACAAACACATGGTCAGGCGAGACATGCAGATTCTCAGCGGCTGACCTCATGGCAAAAAGCGATGCCTGTAAAATATTCATCTCATCGATCTGTTGTGGTGAAACACTGACCACAGACCATGCCAGGGCTTTTTCTTTTATTTCAATTTCTAATAATTGTCTTTTCTTCTCAGTCAGCTTTTTTGAATCATCCAGACCTTGAATAGGAGCATCCGGATTCAATATTACTGCTGCAGCAACCACATTGCCCGCCAGCGGACCACGCCCTGCTTCATCTGCACCTGCCAGCAAGCCGTTGATAACGGGTAATTCATCCTGCAATGTTATTTTCATTATTGTATTATTCTTTTTAATTATTTCGAGCGACCAAACGGTCACACCCTGTTGCATAAGCCATAATAAAAAATATATCCCATAAAAGCAAAGTGTCAGAAAAAAAATCAAATACTACAGGCAAAAATGTTGTCATCGTTGCGGGTGAGGCATCAGGCGATGCCCACGCGGCAAGGCTGGTAACGGAGCTAAAAAAACTCGATGATTCGATTTCTGTTCGTGGCATGGGTGGTGACAATCTGCGCGAAGCCGGTGTTAATGTTTTTATCGATATGACAGAACTCGCGGTTGTCGGCATCGTTGAAGTACTACTAAAGTACAACATGATAAAAGCAGAGTTAAACAGATTAAAACAGGATATCGCTAACGACCCACCCGACTTATTAATACTGGTAGATTATCAGGAATTTAATCAACGCCTGGCCGCTTACGCCAAAAGCATTGGCATCAAAGTCTTGTTTTATATCGGCCCGCAGGTGTGGGCATGGCGACCGAAACGTGTCTACAAAATGGGCAGCATCGTTGATCACATGGCAGTCATCTTACCGTTCGAAAAAAAGTTATATGAAGACGCTGATGTACCCGTTACCTTCACTGGCCACCCTCTTACCAACGAAGTCATTGCCGACAAGACAAAACAGCAAGCCCGCACACAATTAAAGATCGACGATAAAACAACTTTAGGGTTATTTCCCGGAAGCCGAAGCGGTGAGATAAAACACGTTCTGCCAATACTTCTCGAAACTGCAAAAATTATCAAAAAAAATAAACCCGGTATCCAGTTCGTATTACCTGTGGCGAGCACTGTTAAAAATGAAGACCTCGCACCTTTTAACGCAGCCATCGACGAACTGTCTGTAACAACAAGCAAAGAACCGTTCTATGATGTTATTCAGGCATGCGACATCATCCTCACCGCCTCAGGTACCGCAACGCTCGAGATAGGTTTACTCGAAGTTCCTATGGTCATTGTTTACAAGATCGCAGCCTTAAGTCACTTTATTCTAAAATTTCTGGTCAGCGTTAAATATCTTGGACTGGTTAATATTATCTCCGGCAAAGAGATCGTTAGAGAATTCGTTCAACAAAACACCAGACCTGAAGACATCGCACAAGAGGCATTAAAGCTGCTAAATGATGAAAAATACTACGATTCCATGCAACATGAACTATCCTTAATCCGTCAGCAACTAGGTGGCGGTGACGGGTCTAAAAATGTTGCTGAACTGGCTTACAAAATGATTAACAACAACGTTTAACCCGACATAATCCTTGTGAAAAAAAACAATAATAAAATTTCATGTTGCTGCTTACTCTTCATTACTTTTTTATTTAGTAGTGGATGCACAACTTTGGATGGCCCGCCAAACCCGGATGACCCCTTAGAGAGTTTCAACCGCAGCATGTTTGCTTTCAACGAAAGCGTTGATAAATATGCGATCAAACCTGCAGCTGAAGCTTATGACTTTATAATGCCCAGCTTCGCCAGTAAAGGTGTAAGCAACTTCTTCAATAACATAGATGATATCGTCGTATTCTTTAACCAGTTACTGCAGTTTAAATTTCATGAAGCTGCTGCCACGTCTGCACGATTTGTCTTCAACACAACCTTTGGACTTTTAGGTTTGATCGACTTTGCAACAGACATGGATCTGCCCAAACAAAACGAAGACTTTGGTCAGACACTCGCCGTATGGGGAGTAAATAGTGGGCCGTATTTAGTATTACCCTTCATCGGACCAATGACCATTCGTGACACTGCTGGTCTGGCAGTTGACTGGACATACTTTGATCCAATCTTTAAACGCCAGACATTAAATCAAAGCCTGGTTACTTTGACGATAAAATACATCGACGTACGAGCCGGCCTGCTCAAAGCAAGCAACATAATCGATGAAACCGTCCCTGACAAATATTCATTCATACGAGACGCCTGGTTATTAAGACGCGAATTCTTGATCTATGACGGCGATCCGCCAGAAGACTTTAATGAAGATGAACTTTTTGATGATGAAGATTTATTTAAAGATGACGGCATTATCAAAGACGACCTGCTTCGTGAAAACAAAATGCATAATCAACTGGAAATAATGACCGAAGGCACCAATAAGCCTAAGAATTAACATGAACATAAAATAAAACGGCGGAAAGGCTACCTTAACCTTCACGCCGTTTTATTCGCTTACCAACTAACTCTCTTCGCTTCCGATATAACGATAAACAACTGCACCGATCACCGCGCCAACAATTGGCGCCAACCAGAACAACCATAATTGATCGATCGCCCAGTCACCCTGAAAGAAAGCCACACCCGTACTACGCGCTGGATTAACCGATGTATTGGTTACCGGTATACTGATCAGATGAATCAAAGTCAGGCAGAGGCCGATGGCTATCGGAGCCAATCCCTGAGGCGCCCGCTTATCTGTTGCGCCTAAGATAACGATTAAAAACATCATCGTCATAACGACTTCTGACACCAAGGCCGCTAGCATCGTATAACCGCCGGGAGAATGTTCAGCAAAACCGTTTGATGCAAAACCGGCGCTTGCATCGAACCCTGCCTGGCCACTAGCGATAAGATAAAGTACACCACCACCGATACAGGCGCCAATAACCTGGGCAATTATGTACGGCGGTAATTCACTTGCCTCAAAACGACCACCAGCCCACAGGCCGATAGAAACAGCCGGATTAAGATGACAACCTGAAATGTGACCAATGGCATAAGCCATTGTCAGTACGGTTAAACCAAACGCGAGAGAAACTCCGAGTAAACCAATTCCAACATCCGGAAATGCTGCTGCCAGAACAGCACTTCCACAGCCCCCAAGAACCAGCCAAAATGTCCCGAACAGCTCTGCTACATATTTTTTCATAGTTAATCCCTCATTTTTATTATCATTTATGGGACTGCTCAACAATAAGCATATGCTGTATCGAAAAACAGCCAGGGTAAAATTAACACATCCTTATCCTTGCAGACATCCCTTAATATATTTATAAATATCAGTTAAAAACTCGATTCACCTTTATTCCTGAAAATTCTGCGTCTATCATCATTTTTAATACGCACATATTTCACGCCCTACCTTTTTGTAAAAGTTGTAAAAGTTTGGTGATACACATAAAAAATATGATAATACATACAATCATCTCAAAATCCGAAACACAACAACCGGATATTTTTGCACTATGGAACTAATAGATAATCTGCTTCAAATTCTTGAACAGTGGTTTAACCGTTTCGCCACAATAGAAGGCGGTATACAATTACTTACGGTTATCGGTTGCGGTACATTAGCTGCTGTAAGCCACAAAAAATGGCAGCTGTTCATCACCAGATTACTGGGCGACCTGGAAAAACAGGACTTCATACAGTTTCTCTTACGTGGATCAAATCGTATAGCGTTCCCGATGAGTATGCTGCTATACCTGATAGCGACACGTTTCATCATCGAACAGTTTGGCATCAGTGTCGCCGTACTTAATGTGTTCACCCCTCTGCTGCTATCCATGGCAGCAATAAAGTTCACCATATACGTGCTACGAACAGGCTTCTCACCAAGCCCCGCGTTAAAAGCCTGGGAAGGTTTTATCAGCTTATCCGTCTGGGGAATCGTTGCATTGCATCTTATCGGCTGGCTACCCGATGTCATACAGGCGCTCGATGACCTGGCCATTAGCTTCGGTGATTCGAGACTCTCGCTCTTATCCATACTACAGTTACTTCTCGCCGTCGTGTTCTTTGTAGTAATGGCTAGCTGGTTGACGCGCCTGATCGAAAAGCAGGCAAGTCGATCACCTCACATCAATGCCAGCATGCAGGTGATGCTGACAAAGATCAGCAAGTTTTCACTCTATGGACTCGCCATACTGTTTGCTTTGAAATCTGTCGGTATCGATCTCACCGCTTTCGCTGTTTTTTCTGGTGCCATCGGTGTTGGTATCGGTTTTGGTCTGCAAAGAATCTTCAGTAATTTTATCAGCGGTTTCATCCTGCTATTTGATCGCTCAATTCGACCAGGCGATGTCATCAGTATTGGTGATCGCTTTGGCTGGGTTCAAAGTTTACATGCTCGCTACGTTGTTGTTAAAGATCGTGATGGAGTCGAAACACTGATACCTAATGAGAATCTGATCACATCCGAAGTGACCAACTGGAGCTACTCAGACCGTGCCGTACGCACGCGCATACCCGTACAGATCAGTTATGATGACGATCCGGAATTTGCAATGAACCTGCTGATTGAAGCCACGAACGATAAACCGCGCATTCTCAAAAGTCCTGAGCCTGCCGCGCGCCTTCTGGGATTTGGTGACAATGGTATTGATCTTGAGTTACGTATATGGATCAATGACCCGGAAGAAGGTGTCGCCAATGTAGTCTCTGATGTTAACTTATCGATATGGAAGAGTTTTAAAGAACACAACATCAGCATACCGTTTCCGCAACGTGATGTACGTATTGTTTCTGAGGATAATAAATAAGCTCTATGTAGGTGCGAATTCATTCGCACCTACATTAGAAACAAGCGATAACTTTTTTCAGGTTTATTTTTTCGAGGCTACTCTTAATGCAGCGGAATATGATTTATTTGCCCAGAGATTCATTTCTTCACTGTCTTCAAGTGCTTCGTCCGGAGCCTGATAGTAAGACATTTTCATTTTTTTGCCTTTTTTCTCATAGGTAAAAGCTTCCAGATTCTGCGCTACAAATTCATCCTCAATACCTTTATCTGCTTTCAGAAAGAGCACACCATCTGCAACCAGAGCAAACATTAGACCATCGAGAAAGATACCATGACCACCAAACATACTTTTTGAATAAACGGGTCCGATGGATTGCATCAGATCAACAATATAATAGACAAATTCTTTTTCACTCTGCGAGGCTGGCATAGTGAGATTTATTCAAAATAGTCCCGCTCTGTTTCAACAACTGAACCGAAAGATGCCGGCTTTAACTTAACGGTGACACGATTATTGAGATGCGCTGCAAGGTTCCAGCCCTGTACTTTTGTTTCTGGTATTTTTCTGGGGTATGCGGATGTTTCAAAAATACGGGATTCATTGGTTACTTCTATCTCGATACCTTTTTCATCTAACAGACCCGAATCAGAAAGATAATTCGCAAAACTCAGCGACTGATGTGTAGCGGGTGCATCTGTAGGCTGGAGATGATTGCCTATATAGTCGCACGCTGTAACAGATAAGTCATCATCAGCAAGCGTATAGATACCATTTTCATCTCTGTTCATACAGAATTTTCCGACATGTGTTTGCAAAATAATACTTCCTGTATAGTTTGCTTCCAATGCCCTTTTTACCAACTCTTCAATACGGGCAAGTCGCTTATCATTAAGTGCTAATTCATTAAACGGGTACTCTATCGTTTTATTCTGCGCCCATTTGATGAATTCGACTGTTGCTTCATGGTTATCAACTGGCACCTGTTTAATTTGAGCAGGTTCTTCAGAAACAACTATCTGCTCCTGCATGTTAGTGTTAGCGATAACTACTTCTTCTGCCTGATGCCCCACAGACAGCAGTGTAATATTCAAGACAATCGAAAGGACCAGTAACACGCCCACGAGAAATACCGGTGATCTAAATATATTTTCTTCTTTGGGCGTTAGTTCATCTGCAACATCTTGTGGCAGCGTCTGTAACTTATCAAATCGTTGTTCAAGCTCACTGGATAATCGATTAAAAATTTCATGACTGACAGACTCGATACCAAGCCACATGCTCTTATGTAACTCTATCGTCTGATCATCCATTAACCGGCGAAGATCTTCTATGTAAGTATCATGTTTTGTTTGATTTTCTAATAAATCTTCTTCGAGTGCCTGCTGTTCTGTCTTGTCTGCGTCTGGTTTATCTTCCTGCAATTTAATGTCTATGGGTTTTACATCGATCTCAGCTGGTTTTCGACGGTCTTTGATCAGCCCTAGTTTGAATAAAGATTCTTTAAGACCAACGGGTGAAATAGTTTTAGGAATGATCCCAACCGCACCGAGTGCACGTGCCTGACTAAGATATACATCACCTCCGCGAGAGGTATACATCATGATTGGAATGACGGCTGTCTGTGAATTATTTTTTATATGTTTAACCGCTTCAAAACCATCCATACCTGGCATCATATGATCCATGAATATTACATCTGGCTGGTACTTTTTTAAGTAATCGATGGCATCTATCGCTGACTCCACCGTATTCACCACCAAGTCAAGTTCTTCAAGCATGCGTTTCAGGACAACACGTGCTGATTTTGAGTCATCTACAATTAAAGCTTGTTTTATTGCCATTTTCCCCTCTCTTAGAACTTTCCATTATTACTCAATAATTATAATTAATCCTTTCAATCAGCTAATTAGTAATGGTTTTTATTTTAGTCTGCTTAATTAACCAAACTATCAATAGTCTAGCAACATTTTACCTTTTCTCATGAATATAGCTATTTTTATAGATATATCACCCCCATAAAAATAAAATAATAATACATAAAAATCATATAGATATAGCATATTACTAGAAATTGCATTCATTAATTTTTGACAACATTATCAATATATATTAGAATCATCTAATATTCTAACCAAGTACGAAACAGACTATGTTTATAAACAAAAAAATTATTTTTATCAGCACATTAATGCTGACTATGTTGTTCCCGGTACAGTCTGCTAATGCCGTTGAGGAGGATTTGTGTGCGCCTTTTAAAGATGCAGATGTTGATCATGCGCTAATTGAAACAATGCTGAAGGCTGCTGTAGATGGAAATTTATATCGAGTAAAGAAAAACACTTCCAGAATGGGTTTCTGCGTAAATAGTTCAGTCGGTGTAGTTAAAGGTAATTTTCAAAACTTTCAAGGTGGTATGGCGCTTGCAGGAAACGATAGCCAAACTATGCTTACTATCGATGTAGCCAGTCTCGACACCAATATACTTTTTATCGAAAATTTACTGAAGGGTGACAGCTTTTTTAATATTGAAGATTACCCTGATCTCGTATTCGTCAGCTCTGATTTTGAATGGATAACAGATAAAAAAGCTGTTTTAAAAGGGAAATTAAGTATGCGTGGTATCACTAAAGCAGTCGCGTTTTACATAGAAGTGACTGAGGTTGATGGTGATCTAGGTGATTCAGATAGTATTATGATCAAAGCGACAACGACAGTACAACGTTCCGAGTTTGGTATGGGCTCTCTTTCATCAATGGTGAACGACAAGATAAGCTTATGCATGAGCATAGAAGCAGAAAGATACGTGGCTTAAAAACTATGCGGACATTCATAAAATTATTATTAATTACAGGTATAACCAGCCTCCTGTACATCACCGGTGCTGCTCCTGTTAATGCTATCACTTCATCAACAACTGGTACCATAGATTCAGGTTACAGTGTGCTTAAACTTCTTCTTGAAGATGAGCAGCATCTAACAGCGATACGTCGTGTAAAGATGATCGTAACTTTTTCGGGGATAAACGATGCATCAACCAGGCTGATAGACGAGATCAGCGAAAATTCAGAACGATCACTTGATGAACTTGAAAAACTTGCCGAGGAAAAATCGGGCATTATCTTATCGGATCTCTCCAGTGATACTATCGCCGTCGCTACGCTCAATTCATTGAGGATGACTACAGCAAAAGAATTTTTATTTGCTGGCGACGACTTTGAGAAAGACTTATTAATAAGCCAACTGAAAGTTTTACCTGTAATAATTCATTTGGCTGAACAGTTAGAGATAAAAGAAACTAACGCCAATCGAAAAAAATGGCTTAATCAGCTTGCTGGCCAATACGAAAAACATTATCAGCAAATAAATTCACGAATCACATTATCGGCTATAGAAAAATCGTAGAGTGCTGATCTACTAAACGTCGATGAGAAACTGGAAAGCAGTAGTAAGCTTCTATTAACTTCAACCAGTCAGCTCTGCATAAGTTTCAGCAAATACAGCGATGGCTGTATCCAGATCTTTTTTTGTATGTGCGGCTGAAATTTGAGTTCGTATCCTTGCTTTACCTTTTGGTACAACCGGGAAAAAGAAACCAATAGCATAGACACCCCTTTCCAATAATTTTTGTGACATCTTTTGCGCCAACTTGGCATCGCCCAACATCACTGGAACGATTGGGTGATCACCCGCTTCGACTTCAAACCCAGCTTCTTGCATACCCTTACGAAAATAATGCGTGTTTTCCAGAAGATGATCACGTAATGCTGTCGAATTTGTAAGCATCTCCAATACTTTAATGGTCGCTGCACATATTGCCGGAGCTACTGTGTTTGAAAAAAGATACGGGCGTGAACGTTGACGTAACATATCTATTATTTCTCTACGACCTGACGTATACCCCCCGGATGCGCCACCAAGCGCCTTACCAAAAGTACCGGTGATTATGTCGACACGATCCATCACACCACAGTATTCGTGTATACCTCGCCCCTTTTCGCCCATAAAGCCGACCGCATGACAATCATCGTGATGGACCATGGCGTCATATTTATCAGCAAGATCACAAATTTTATCCAGTTGAGCGATGGTACCGTCCATGGAAAAAACACCATCGGTGGTGATTAAAATACGGCGCGCACCCGCAGACTTCGCCTCTTTTAACTTTTCTTCAAGATCTTCCATGTTGTTATTTTTGTAACGGTAACGGGCAGCCTTACACAAACGTACACCATCGATAATCGAAGCATGATTCAACTCATCAGAAATTACTGCATCTTCTTTCGTGAGGATAGTTTCGAACAAGCCTGTATTTGCATCAAAACAGGCGGCGTACAAGATCGTCGCTTCCATACCCAGAAATTCTGATACTTTATCTTCAAGTGTTTTGTGAACGGTTTGTGTACCACAGATAAAACGCACGGAAGAAAGACCGAAACCCCACTGATCATAACTGTCTTTAGCCGCCTGGATTACTTCAGGATTATTGGCCAGGCCAAGATAATTATTTGCGCACATATTGATCACCTCACGACCATCAGCAAGGGTGATATCATTTTTTTGTTGAGAAGCGATTATGCGTTCTGTTTTCCACAGACCCGCATCTTTTATTTCCGCGAGGTCTTTTATCAAACTTTTTTTTGCACTTTTAAAACTCATAGTTACCTGTACTGATCTTTAACTTTTTAACGACTGCAAACACTGTAGGCCGGCAACGCTATCGCTTATGCCGGCCTACTCCACTATTTATCTCCATGGATGGAGGGTATGCTGAAATTGTCATCGTGACATGGATGTCACTTAGTAGAGCAATGCAGGAGCAATTGCCGAGGAACAATTTCAGTGCACTATTCATCTAGCCAGTTAAGAATAACCTTACCCGACTGTCCTGATCGCATCACATCAAAACCCTTTTGGAATTCTGTGTAGTGGTAATGATGGGTAATGATTTTCTCTAGAGGTATACCACTTTGCACCATCATCGTTCCCTTGTACCAGGTTTCAAAAATCTCGCGACCATAGATGCCCTTAATAAACAGACCTTTGAAAACTACCTGGTTCCAGTCGATGCCAGTGCCATCCGGCATAATCGCCAACATGGCAATACTGCCGCCGTTGATCATATTACTCAGCATATCTTTAAATGCATGAGGCGAACCCGACATTTCCAGACCGACATCAAAGCCCTCAAAAATCCCCAGATCACACATAAAATCTCTACTGATAGGCCCGTCATTTACGTTTAACGGGATGGCCCTGGGTACGATTTTTTTTGCTAAATCTAATCGATATTCATTTAAGTCAGTAATAACGATATTCCTCGCGCCGCAATGCGAGGCCACCATCGCTGCCATGATACCGATTGGACCAGCACCTGTAATCAGCACATCTTCCCCGACCATGTTAAATGACAATGCCGTATGCACAGCGTTACCAAAGGGATCGAAAACGGCCAGAATATCTGTCGACATTGCCCGGCTTGGCTTATAAACATTTTTTGCCGGAATCGATAGATATTCGGCAAAAGAGCCTGTGCGGTTTACCCCGACACCTATAGTGTTTGGACAAAGATGACGACGACCCGCCAGACAGTTACGACAGCGCTCGCAAACAATATGTCCTTCACCTGATACTATGTCACCGATCTCCAGGCCCGTAACATTAGAACCGAGTTCGACAATTTCACCAGCAAACTCATGGCCGACCGTCATCGGCACCGGGATCGTGTTTTGCGCCCAATCATCCCAATTGTAAATATGTATATCAGTACCACAGATAGCCGTTTTATGTATCTTGATCAAAGCATCATTGTTACCGACTTCCGGCACCGGCACATCATCGAGCCATATTCCTTCTTTGGCATATTTTTTCACTAAAGCTTTCATTGTCTTCATATGCATTTTGCCTGGCATTAATTAAACAAGTAAGAGTGTATATCAATGAGTAACTTTGTCACCATTCGCACCACGCTTAACCTCAAGTATATTTCTAAGTTGAGAAATTTTATCCATTATACGAGTTAGCTGCTGCAGATCACGTATCTCAATGGTTACCGCCATCCGTGCAGTTTGCTCCTTCTTATTCGATGCGGTATTAACCGCGATCACATTCACCTTATCATCTGATAAGGTCCTGGTTATATCACTCAACAAACCATGGCGATCATTCGCCTCTATCAATATATTAACAGGATAATTTTGTATATCGGTATCGCCCCACTCGACTTCGATCAAACGTGCCTGGTCCTTTTCCTTTAGATGGAGCATATTTTTACAATCTGTCCGATGCACGCTAACCCCCCTATCTTTAGTTATAAACCCGATAATATCGTCATGGGGAACAGGCATACAGCAATTAGCGATAGACGTTAACAGATTGCCCACACCTAAAACATTTACGCCGCCGTTTGATTTTTTTTCTGGTTTTCTTCTGGATGGCGCATGTACCGGAATTAGAGCTTCGATGTTTTTCTTATCTTTTAATTCTTGCGCTTCAAACTCATTCAGTATCGATGACATCTGTGCAAGACTGATATCACCCCGACCTAGATTCACATAAAACTCTTTTGCTGACTGCAACTTGAAATGCTTTATAATTTTTTTGATATCCAACTTTATATGATGGCGTTTAAATTCACGATCAAAAAGTGTTTTTCCATCCTGATAATTTTTTTCTTTATCCTGTTTTCTAAACCAGCTGCGTATGCGGTTTCTAGCGCGAGATGTTTTAATAAAACCTAGATGTGATATCAACCAGTCACGCCTTGGCGCAGGGTCTTTTGTGGTTAGTATCTCAACACGTTCGCTGTTTTTTAATTGATAGGTTAGCTGAACAATACGTCCATTAACTTTAGCACCTCGGCAACGATGACCGATCTCGGTATGTACCGCATAAGCAAAATCGAGCGGTGTACCCCCTTCCGGTAGGTCTATTACCCTGCCTTCCGGTGTTAACGCGTAAACCCGGTCATGAAACATCTCCGAATGGAAACTTTCTAATAAGCCTTCGTCGTCAGTCGTTGTCGAATCCAGTAGTTTTCTTAACGAGTCGATACCTGACTGTAAGTTACTCTTACTGCCACCGCTCTCTTTGTATCGCCAATGTGCGGCGACACCAAACTCGGCAAATTCATGCATCTGCTTGGTACGAATCTGAATTTCGACCGGCTTGGCATGAAGACCATAGACGGCTGTGTGTAACGACTGATAACCGTTTTCTTTCGGGTTAGCGATATAATCATCAAATTCTTTATCTATATGTCGCCATTGTGCGTGTATCAGCCCCAGAACCACATAACATTCTGCAATAGTCTCAACGACGACACGTACTGCACGTACATCAAACAGCTCATCAAAACTGCGGCGTTTTGATGTCATTTTTTTCCAGATGCTATAGATATGCTTTGGTCGCCCGTAAATCTCTGTCGTTATACCTTCTTTAGCGGCAATCTTTTTGATTTTTTCTACGACATCACCGATAAACTGTTCGCGCTCTTCACGTTTTTCGTGCAGTTTTGTTGCTATGCTCTTATATGTCTCTGGTTCCAGATAACGAAAAGCTAAATCTTCCATCTCCCATTTCAATTGGCCTATACCAAGACGGTTAGCAATGGGCGCAAATATCTCCAGACTTTCACGTGCTATTTCCTGTTGTTCGGTAAAATCTGCCAGCCTTAACTGCCTTAGACGCTGCACGCGAAATGCCAGCTTTATTAGCACAACTCGGACATCATCGACCATGGACAGCAACATACGTCGCAACCGTTCGACCTGCTCAGGGGATGATGCATCTTGTGCACCATGAAACTCATGCAACTTGACAACACTTTTTACCAGGCGCATCACCTCATCGCCGAAGATTTTTTCCATCTCTTTGATGTCTGCTGATTCTATTAATCTTGTGCTGCTTAACAACGCCACGATAAGTGTGGTCTCATCCGGGCCTAGCTCGCTTAACAATAAAGCGACATCAAGGCTATTTGGTAATGCCCCTTCTACGGGTAAATCCCAAACCATCTCACAGGCGTGTCGTAACAAGCTATCTTCATCCACATCAAAACCAACCAATTGATGCAAATACTGATCAATAGTGAAATCGCTGGTTATCTGATTAAAGTTGCGTGTTTTTTCCATAATTTTATTATCAAATCATAACATTCTAACAACAGATGAATGCAGCAATAATGATAAGAAAGAATAAATTAGGATAGTGACCGCAGGGGGAAAATCAAGGTAAAAACGAACGATTCAGGCATCGAAAGTTACATTTATGTCGATATCAACAAAAATATTTTTTGATTCTATTTTTTTTGACAATCAGGACACTTTCCGTACAGAGTGAGACTGTGGTCTGTCACTTCATAACCTTTGGATGCGGCTACTTCTCGTTGACGATTTTCGATCATCTCATCAAAAAACTCTTCAACTTTTCCGCACACGACACAAACGATATGGTCATGATGGCCTTTTTCGTTTAACTCAAAAACTGCCTGACCACTTTCAAAATGATGACGCTCTACCAGACCAGCTGCCTCAAATTGAGTCAGCACACGATAGACGGTAGCAAGCCCTATTTCTTCACCATCATCTAATAGTGCGCGATAAATATCCTCTGCACTCTGATGCCTGGTCTTGGACACTTCCAGGAATTCCAGAATTTTCATGCGTGGAAGGGTTATTTTAAGGCCGGCTTTTTTTAAATCACTTGATTCCATAAATTTCTACTGATTCTCGTGGTCATATACGGTAGTATTTCTGCCCTTTTACAGACAAACCTAATTTAAACACGTTTATGTTACTGAGAACCACTCTCATTTCGAAAATTTACAAACAATGCAAGCTGAAACATCTGGCATTCCACGGTGTTATCGGTGGTTTTATCATTGCTATCAGCGCCTGCGCTTCGTGGTTACCTGATGCTCATCGCCTGGATCTGCAGCAAGGGAACACCATCAAACTGGAACAGCTGGAAGGCATTGCCGTCGGTATGACAAAATCTGAAGTACGCCGGATCATGGGCTCACCCATGTTGTCTGACCCATTTCATGATCAACGTTGGGATTATATCTATCGATTTATTCCGAACAAAGGTTTTGAAAGAAAATCCTTATTAACGCTATATTTTGAAGATGATGTATTGATAAAGATTGATGATTCAAAGTACGTTGAGCCCTAAAGGGCAGTGAATAGTTAACAGTGTATAGTGAACAGCTAAAAGCTTAACAGCAGTTGCGTCATAATTTACAGGTGGTTTTAAAATTCACTATTCACTTTACACTGTTAACTATTCACTACTTTTAACCGCCTTTCTTCATCACCTTGCCTTCAGCTGCACGTTTTCGCCGGACCTCTTTAGGGTCGGCAATTAAAGGCCGATAAATTTCAATGCGATCACCGTCTGTCAATACAGTCGTCATCGTGGCGACTTTGCCAAACACGCCAACTTTAGCGTTCTCGAGCTCGATATCAAGATCTGGAAAATCCATCATGATACCGGATTGCACAATAGCCGCACCAATCGTGGTACCTGCATCAACATTTACTGCCCGAATAATTTGCTTTTCCGGGAGCGCATAAGCAACTTCAACATTAATACTCTGTATCGACATGTGTCACCTAACCACGTTCGCCATAAACTTCAACAGCCCGTTTACAAAATGAATCGACCAGAGAACTAGCAATTTGAGTAAAAATTGGTCTGGCCGCAATAGACATCATGCCACTATCAAATTCGAAATCAAGTTCAAGATTAACTTTACAGGCATTTTCTGTTTTAAGTGGATCAAACTGCCAGTAACCTGACAATTTTTTAAATGGCCCATCGACTAACTGCAGCTCTATACGATGATCTTTATATAATTGGTTTTTCGTTGTAAACGTTTTATTTAGTACGCCTTTTGCGATCTCAACTGAGGCCAGCATCTCGGTATCGCTCTCACTTTTAACGGCAGATGATCGACACCATGGCAGGAATGATGCGTAATCGGCAACATTATTAACCAGTTGATACATCTCAGCCGGCGAATAATGCACCAGCGCACTACGTTTGATATGTGACATAAACTAGTTTTGAACAAAAATTAAATAGCGCCAACTGCTTTCAGGAACACGACTATAACAGCGACGGGTGTAATATATCTGACTAGAAAGCGCCAGACACTATACACCTTTGGATACGTTGCCAGCTCTTCTTTTGCTGACCGTTCACTCATGACCCACGCTGCAAAGATAGCGATAAACAGGCCACCTAAGGGCAGCATAATGTTCGCGGTTAAATAGTCCAGAGTATCAAAGAAGGTCAGGTCCTCGAATAAAAAGGGAATACTCAAAGTTTTATCTGCCCAGATATTAAAGGAAAATACGGTGCCAAGGCCTACAAACCAGGTTAAACCGCCAATCCAGACCGAAGCATAGATGCGATTAAAGCCCTTATTTTCAACTAGATAGGCAACTGCAGGTTCTATCAAAGAAATGGCTGAAGTCCATGCCGCAAACATTAATAGCGTAAAAAATAATACCCCTAACAATGTTCCGCCTTCCATGTGACCAAAAGCTATAGGTAAGGTCTGGAATATCAGGCCCGGGCCAGCGCCAGGTTCCAGACCATTGGCAAACACGATAGGAAAAATCGCCAGGCCTGCAAGTAATGCGACGACGGTATCTGCCAGTGCAATCAATATCGATGCCTGTACGATTGAATGATCTTCAGACAGATAAGAGCCATATACCATAATCGCTCCCATGCCTAAACTTAAGGTAAAAAAGGCATGCCCCATCGCAATAAGTATGCCTTTACCGTCAATACTACCGGGTGTAAATAAAAACCGGACACCGTCCATAAAATAACCCGTAGTCATCGAGTAAATAACGATGAGAAGCAACAGACCAAATAACAGTGGCATAAGTAAAGTAACCGCTTTCTCCAAACCATTCTTTACGCCACGAGCGACAACGATCATGGTCATCACCATAAAGATTGAATGCCAGGCTAATAATCGTTCTGGATCGCTCACCAAATCGGTGAATATTCTGTTTGCTCCGTCTGCTGTAACGCCAATGAACATGCCGCCGCCGGTACGAAATACATAGGACATAGCCCAGCCAGCAATCACACTGTAATAAGAAAGGATCAGGAAGCCGGCGACCACACCCATCCAGCCGAGCCACATCCAGTGAGGGTTTCGATTCTCATCTTTTGCCAACGCAATCATAGTATTGATCGGGCTCTGTTTACCGCGGCGACCCAGCATTATCTCCGCCATCATGATTGGTAGACCAATTAGAGCTATGCATAACAGGTAAACTATGACGAATGTACCACCACCGTTCTCTCCGGTGATGTAAGGAAATTTCCAGATATTCCCCAGACCAACGGCAGAACCGGTGGCAGCTAGAATAAATACGGTGCGGTTGGTCCACTGACCATGAATCGAGGTACGTTGCTCAGACATAATTTTTTATAAAATCTTCTTTAGGATTTTTTTATCATTTTCAACAATTTATATAGGCGACTCAAGCTGTTTTTATTATATATAGACCAATAATTGCGTAGTATCTCATCAATGACAGTAAGTGCAACATACCCTATACTTGCGAGCCTGATTTTTACCTGCCTATAATACCAAGACAAATGGCTAAAAAACCAAAGAAAAAACAGAATGACAATACCATCGCGCGCAATCGAAAGGCACGGTATGACTACACAATCGAGTCTACTTTTGAAGGTGGACTGGTTCTTGAAGGCTGGGAAGTGAAGAGTTTGCGCGAAGGTAAAGCGCAAATTGATGAGAGTTACATCTTTGCCAAAAATGGTGAATTAGAATGGGTTGGCGGCACGATCACACCGTTAATATCAGCATCGACGCATACCCATGCAAGCCCTACTCGGTCACGTAAAATATTGATGCACCGCCATGAGATCGATCGCCTGATCGGTCAAATCGAACGTAAAGGATACACACTGGTGCCACTCGCCCTGTACTGGAAAAAGAATGGTCGGGTAAAGATAGACATCGGACTGGCAAAAGGTAAAAAAGCACACGATAAACGTGCCGCGCTTAAAGACCGTGACTGGCAAAGAGAAAAAGCCCGAACCTTAAAAATACGATAGAAAGAGAAAAGATTGCACCTCACCTTTCATGAAGAGCCGTAGGCCTGCATAAGCGGTAGCGTTGCAGGCAAACTATGCTAAAAAACTGTCAGCAACGCTATCGTTTATGCAGACCTACGGCTCAGATTTACATCTACCAGCTATTCGCACCCATTTTTTCAATAATCGCTTGATGTGCCTGTAATTCTTCCTGACTAGCCGCGATAATTTTAATAGGCTTTCTATCCGCCGATAGTCTTTTAGCCTTTACTGAATCCGTCACAAACCCTGTCGACTCTTCACTATCCAGTGACAGATTGCTCTGCCCACCTGTCATATGCAGATAAACTTCTGCTAACAACT
>DAOWFN010000220.1 GCA_030637945.1 Gammaproteobacteria bacterium | reverse complement strand
TCACCGTTAAATACAAAAAATATGATGAACAGCATCTCACCATTAAGAACAAACGCAAGGTCAACCCGAACAAAAAGGACACCGATCGAATCATCGCTGAAGGCAAACGCAAGAAAAAAGCAAAATCGCAATTCAGTGAATCAACGCCAAACGTAGAATTCATCTGGCCCGTTACCGGCAGGATAAGCAGTATTTTTGGCTTACGTCGCTTTTTTAACGAACAGGAGCGTAAACCACATAGCGGTCTGGATATTGCCGCTGATGAAGGCACACCCATAAAGGCAACGGCTGGCGGCACTGTCATCGACGCTGGTGATTTTTTCTTTAGCGGCAATATGATCTATATCGATCACGGCCAGGGCATCATCAGCTTATATGCACATCTGAGTGAAATCGCCGTTAAACCAGGCGATATCATCGAACAAGGTCAAATTATTGGTAATGTTGGCCAGACCGGCCGCGTAACAGGCCCTCACCTTCATTTTGCAATATTTACAAACCGGGCACTTATTGACCCATTATTTATGCTACCTAAAGATGGCAACCCTGTTTTACCCCCTGCAACAGAAAAATCGGTAAAATCTGCGAATAACAAATAAAAAAGCTTGCGATTCATGTCAAAACAACGATAATTGCGCATCTTTTAAAAAAGTCAGTTTCTGATTCGCAGATTTCGTTCAATTCTGTCTTATTTATTTTCTCATCCAACTAGATTATTTATTTATGGCTAAAGAAGAAGCAATACAAATGGAAGGCACTGTCACTGAAACCCTTCCCAACACGATGTTCCGTGTTGAGCTGGAAAACGGTCACACTGTTATCGCACACATTTCTGGAAAAATGCGCAAACATTACATTCGCATCATGACTGGTGATGCAGTTACCGTCGAACTCACCCCATATGATCTAGAAAAAGGTCGCATCATTTACCGCGCCAAATAAGCACGATAAAAATACACATAAAAAAAGGCCGCTGATTTTAAATAATCAGCGGCCTTTTTTTATGTAAATATTATCTCAAACTTTTTTATCAAACCTTCGCAGCTTCTGAAATAACCTCGATGGCAATTTCATTTTCCTGAGACACGGTAACATTAACATGACCACCTTTAATTAAATCACCAAACAGCAACTCGTTTGCTAGTGGCTTCTTGAGGTGTTCCTGAATAACACGCGCCATCGGTCTGGCGCCCATCTTAGGATCATAACCTTTTTCAGCTAACCAGCGACGTGCATCCTGATCAACGTTAATGGTTACTTTCTTCTCGTTCAACTGTAATTCGAACGCGACAAGGAATTTATCGACCACATTCGATAGCGTGTGTGCATCTAACGATGAGAAGTTAACGATAGCATCCAGTCGATTCCTGAACTCTGGCGTAAACATCTTCTTGATCTCTTCCATGCCATCAAGTTCATTCTGCTGCTCGGTAAAGCCCATTGAACGACGAGACATTAACTGTGCGCCTGCATTACTGGTCATCACTAAAATAACATTTCTAAAGTCAGTTTTACGTCCGTTGCTATCAGTCAATGTGCCGTGATCCATTACCTGCAACAAAATATTAAATACTTCCGGATGCGCTTTTTCCATTTCATCCAATAGCAATACACAGTGAGGTTGTTTATTGACCGCTTCGGTGAGCAGACCACCATCATCAAAACCGACATAGCCCGGTGGCGCGCCGATCAAACGAGAAACCGTATGACGTTCCATGTATTCCGACATATCGAAACGCAATAGCTCGATACCTAAAACGCTGGCAAGTTGTTTACTCACTTCGGTCTTACCTACACCGGTAGGGCCTGCAAACAGAAAAGAACCTATCGGTTTCTCCGGATCACCCAGACCAGAGCGCGACATACGGATAGCTGTTACCAGCGTACTTATCGCATCATCTTGCCCAAACACTACCATCTTCAGATCACGTTCGAGGTTTTTCAGTGCATCAGTGTCGGAAGTACTCACAGTTTTTGCGGGTATACGTACAATTTTTGCAACGATATTTTCGATATCATTCACACTGATAGATTTTTTGTTTGCTTTACCCGTTTGCGCCTGCAGTTGTCTATTTGCACCTGCTTCATCAATTATATCGATGGCTTTATCAGGCAAAAAACGATCCATAATATACCGCTGTGAAAGTTCAACTGCTGCACGTAGTGCTTTGGCGCTGTATTTCACATCGTGATGTTCTTCAAAACGCGTCTTAAGGCCTTTTAAAATTTCAACCGTCTCATCTACGCTCGGTTCTTCGATATCTATTTTCTGGAAACGACGTGCCAGGGCATGATCTTTCTCAAATACACTTCTAAATTCGGCGTATGTGGTTGAACCAATACATTTGAGTTCGCCATTCGCCAACATTGGTTTGATCAAATTAGACGCATCCATCACTCCACCAGATGCAGAGCCTGCTCCGATGATGGTATGAATTTCATCTATAAATAATATTGCACCAGGGCGTTGATTCAATTGCTTTAGAACACCTTTCAAACGTTTTTCAAAGTCACCACGATATTTTGTCCCCGCAACCAATGAGCCCAGGTCCAGTGAAAAAATAGTGCTGTCCAATAAAACCTCAGGCACCTCTTTATCGACTATCCGTTTTGCCAGGCCTTCTGCCAGTGCTGTTTTACCAACGCCTGCTTCACCAACCAGCAAAGGATTATTTTTGCGACGACGGCATAAGATCTGTACTATTCTCTCTACCTCATCAGCACGACCGATCAGCGGATCGACCAGGCCCTGCATCGCGCGCTGATTTAGATTAACGGTGTAATTTTCTAATGGCTGCGCTTCTGCATCTTGCGTGGTCGTCTGTTCAGAATGGTCTTCAAGTTTTTCTGTTTCATTCGGCACTTTAGTGATGCCATGAGAAATATAATTAACCACATCCAGGCGATTAACATTCTGTTGGTTCAACAGATATACAGCTTGTGATTCTTGCTCGCCAAACATGGCAACCAGCACATTTGCGCCAACCACTTCTTTTTTGCCGGAAGATTGTACATGAAAAACTGCACGTTGCAGCACTCGCTGAAAGCCGAGTGTTGGCTGAACTTCGCCACCAACAACGTCACCAAAAATCGGGGTATTATTATCGAGATATTCTTTGAGTTCGACACTGAGTAAGTTTAGGTCTGTGCCACACGCCTGCAGCACTACATTTGCACTGTTATTATCTAACAGCGAGAGCAGCAGATGCTCTACTGTAATGTATTCATGTCTTTTTTCTCTAGCATCGTTAAACGCTTTATTTAATGATGCTTCAAGTTCTTTACTTAACATGGCACTACCCTAAAATTTAACCGTTACTCAAGTAACCTAATCCAGTCAGGATATCAGGCTTCTTCCATGCTACACATTAAGGGATGCTGGTTCAATCGTGAAAACTCATTCACCTGATCCACTTTAGTCTCGGCAATCTCATGGCTAAACGTACCACATATGCCTCGACCTTTAGTATGCACTGACATCATTACGCGTGTTGCCTTTGCGTGGTCCATTGCAAAAAACATCGTCAACACCTGTACAACAAATTCCATTGGTGTGTAATCATCATTGATCACTAAAACTTTATATTGCTTTGGTGGCTTTAGTTTTGGTTTTTCTTCTTCAACCGCCAGACCACTATCATAATCGTGATCCCAATCATCATCGCTGCTACTATTAACAACGAAGCTGTTAAAAGCAGTGTGATCACCTATCACGTGATTAATCATGACTCACCTTCAGTGTAGAACAAACTAATTGAATTTTCTAAATCAGTAATCATTTTTTATCAAAATATATTTTACAGGAATATCATTTACAAATACGAATAACCATCTATAGATCATCTTCGGTTAAACACCCTAATCAGGGTTTCGACAGGCAAATTTCAGTAATGTTCAGAACACTATTCTGAACATACTAAAATCGCAATATACACAGAGATAAACCCTTACTACAAGCCTGATTTTACATTAGAAAAGACTAATGAAACAAGTCCTCTGCCAGCTAGTCATTAGCCGCAAATCATCAGTAGCGAAAGCCGCCTTTTTCGATTGTTTTCTTGATTTTTTTCTGCCCTACCCAGACTTTACGATTTGTACCAAGTTCGATTAAGGTCAGATCGATCTGATAAAAACGTGTCTGCTCACCACTGATAGCATCGACGATACTGTTGATGGAACCCTGCATCATATAATCAGCATCTACTTCCTGCCCCATGGTTTTACGTTTTTCATCAGAGGCCTCGACCTCTCCTGAATTAATCAATTCACGTTCCATATCAGCGATAAATGTTCGTGTATTTATATGCTCAT
>DAOWFN010000039.1 GCA_030637945.1 Gammaproteobacteria bacterium | reverse complement strand
GCTCATTGCTGCCATGACACTTCAGACACACCGGTTTAACCACCAATGGTTTCATATATCGAAAATATGACTTGCCTGATTCACCTGTAACTTCGGTCCTTATCATATCTGAATATTGCTCGCCTTTTTCCACACGTGCTTCAAATGAGACCAGTGTTTCACGTTCCCATTGATCTGGAGAACCGAGTAGGGAGTTACGCGGTTTTGTTGATACCCGTGTAACTCGCCAACCATTTTCCAGTGACATATTATTCGCGATCACTGGTGCCACTTCTTTACACACTTTGATTGCTTTCACCGGACCATTGGCTTTCATTTCTTTTTTGAGATGGCCGCCAAGCTGTTTTATGAACTGTTGCGCCACCTGCTGTGCGGCTTTCTCACGCTCAACATTGCCGTTTCTCTGGGCTGGCTCATCATTGGACAAAACGGATGATGAAACCAGTAATAAGCCGATAAACACTATTTTACGGTTGATAAAACAATTCAAATAAAACACTTTTATTATCCTGCTAAATTTTAATTATCCGTATTATATAAGCGATTGCTAATGCATTCATTGACAAAAGTCATGCGTCTAACATGATATTTGCTATGCCTTGATCAGGCGTCAAAAAAGAAAGCCACAAAGTGTAGCCAGCGCTAACTGGCGATGAGCGCCTCTAACCCGGCAACATCCAGGTCGAAGTGGTTATGGCTTATCTCTTTCAATAAACCGGTACGTTTAAATTCGGAAATAGTTCGGCTGGCAGTCTCGACTGTAATACT
The DNA here is from genome assembly GCA_030637945.1 of Gammaproteobacteria bacterium. Lineage (GTDB taxonomy): Bacteria > Pseudomonadota > Gammaproteobacteria > SZUA-229 > SZUA-229. The sequence goes on along the minus strand of DAOWFN010000039.1, from coordinate 16,660 downwards.
CAACATCGAACCGATATCTTCCCGACTGTATATATAACACTCGGTTGAATCTTCTCCATCGATCAAACGCAGCAACATATTTGCCATACGCTTTTTTGCTGACCCTGTCGATAATTTGGTTAACCAGATATCAGCCTCGGTTAATGCTTTTTGCCACCTCGCCATCAAATCTTTATGCAATACCGCATTATGCTGACTCAGACGAGTAACCGCTTCCATTGGATAACGGCACAACTCTGTCGGACGCAACGCTATCGCCTCATGTTCATATTGCTCACCCACCATCATCTCCAGTCCCAGTACATCGGTGCTTTTCACCAGGCGGACGATACGTTGTGTACCATCGGGCAGATATTGAACTAATTTTATTAATCCAGAACGCACAGTAAATAAATGATGACCAGCCTCGCCCATCCTGTATAGAACATCGCCGGGTTTTAAGTTTAGTTGCTCTACCGGATCATGGATCAGCTCGAAATCCTTCTCAGTCAAACCATTAAATAGCGCAGAACTGCGTAACGAGCAGTTCAGGCAATCTGCATTACCATTCCACGCCTGTGTAATTGTCACTCGTTTAGCCAAATCAAAACCTGTCTGTGAAGAAAATACATAGTAGGGAGCCTCTGATCAATTATATAATATCTCTGGCTTACAGACAGGTTCGCAATCAAGGCGCAAGCTTGAAAACATGCTTATTGCATGGTGAAAGCTTGTAACGCAGAGTGCGAACCTGTCTGTAAGCCCCACAGGGCGAGACCTGGAGCGCACATCTACTGCGTTGCACTTTTTGCAAAGGACTAAGGCCATTTGCTGCAAAGCACGCCTTGTATCTGCACACTCCAGGTCTCGCAGAGATAATATATAATTGATTAGAGGTTCCCTGAACCTGAATACTAATATAAAAACAGAATCATGTTTCTCTAAATATAAAATCAATTATTCAGCTCACCAAAACCACCAGCCAGAATTTAATTTATCCTCACAGCCTTTTAACTGCGCACCATATCGCCTTGCTCGCTTATCTACCTTTTGAGCAACTTTTATCAGCCACGGTTTGCTGTTATATGTTTTACGTTTATATCCACCATGCCCTTCATGGTATGCAAGATATTGATTCTTGGCATCCCATTTAGAGATTTTCAGCATGTCATAACTCTGCTTTCCATACCAACCGATGAAATCGACCGCATCATCGAAATCATCACGATCAGCGCCCCAGTTTTTGGTAGATTTCATATACCAGTCCCAGGTATCATCTTTTGCCTGTGCGTAACCGTATGCTGAAGATTGACGACCGATAGGAATTATCCATAAAAAATACTGCATCTCTGTTTCGGCATCATATTGAAAACGTGACTCCTGATGAATGATTGCCAGCTGCACCTGTATCGGTACACCCCATTTTTCAAAGCTATCTTTAGAGTCGTCATACCAGTCATCTTTCTCCTCAAAAATATCACAGATATCATCCATATTCTTTGGCGGAGTGCTTGAGCAAGCGGCCAATAAAACCATACTGAACAGGACTAATAAAACCTTCAATCTAGCCATAATAAAATTAAGAACTAACAACCTCAGCAGTTACCGGTTGTGGCCAAAACGCATTAAGCACTTTTAATGCTATAACCACATATATCGACGCCATCGAAATAAAGAGAATACGCAGTACAAAGTTTTCAGAAAAACCTGCACCTTCAGCCAGGCTGCTATTAACCAATATAATCATAGCCACCATTGCTGAAGGCAGGTATTTTGCAATCGGCTTACCGGAGTTTATCGCCCTACCAAAACCAATACTAGCGATGAACATAAGGAGAACTAAAAAGTGATACTCAGGTACGGCGACCAGTGCCCAGTAAACGAAAAAAGCTATACCACCTCCGATCAGTGTCGACTTGATTGAATTCATCCCTGCCTCTTTACCTTTATCCAGATTGGGAGACAGAGTGAAGATTGCAGCAAACACCATGACTAATATCTGACTGGTCCAGTTATTAGCGATAAATACGATCGCTATCGGGAGTACTACAACAGTACTCTTCAACGCCAACTCAGCAGCCGGCCAGGAGTAGACAGGTTGAAACCCGGGTGATTTTGGCATCGCCGGACCACCTGGTGCATCGGGGACAATATAATGCGCAACCCACAGCAAACAGATTGTCAACCAGCTAGACCCGACCAGCCCCGATATAACGCCGATAGCAAGACCTTCATTCAAACCTGCCAGCATAGGCATGAGCAATAGACATATTAATAACATTAATACCAACCAGAACGAACCACCACGGTTTAAATGGTAGTAGGTTTGAAAGAGCGCAATCGCCAGTAATGGCACATAGATAATCGGGAACGGAAGTATAAATTGAGTAAATATAAAACCAACACCGAATGCAAAAAGCGTATCACGCATATTTCGCAGACCTTGCTTCAATGTTAGTTTTGGCAAAGGCAACGCTAAAAAAACAGCCGACAATACTGGAAACAGAAAAGACAACGGCCAGGCAATACCAAAAGCCAGTGCGGCAGCAATAGTTACACCAACGCCATAGCGTAACGTTCGTCTATGTTGTGGGCTTGTTAACAACAAAGTATCTTAGTAAACAAATGACATCCAGCTTAAGATACGTATCCAGACCCAACCAAGTGAATTGATAAACCAATTGTCTGTCGAATAAAACTGCACATCAGCTTGACCACCTAAACGTAACAGACCTCTTGTCGTTTCAACATCAAAGCTTACATAAACCGGGAATCGTTGTGCATCACGTAACCAGCCTGCACTATTTTCTATCGTTTCAAGGTCACCAATAGCTCCACCCTTTTCATGACTTACGGCAAACCCCATACTGCTAACTTTGCCATGAAAAATCCTGCCCGGTGCTGAATCAAGAATAAAATCGACCGGCGTTCCCTCTTTTACATTAGCGATACTATTTTCACGTAGATTGGCTTTTATCCAGACGTTATCTACTTCAATAAAAGTCATCAATGGTGAACCGACGCTGGCATAATGGCCATCATCAATCTTCAGGTTTGTAATACCACCATGTGATGGCGCAAGGATAGTGGTTCGCGCTAAATCGATCTGCGCCTTTTTAAGCTTCGCAAGAGCAGAACGCAGTTTGGGATTATCATCTCCTTTCACACCCAATGCCTGTTTTGCTTTTTCGAGTTCTGACTTTGCACTCGCTAACTGTGCATCTGCCTGAACGATAGCAGCTCTTGCTTTATCGCCCTGCGCTCTGGAATAAATTTGCTTTTTCTCTAATTCGAAAACTCGTTTACCCTGAGCCTTAAAATGTTCAACGTTTGCATTTGCTTCAACAACTTTTGCCTGCGCAGTCGCTACAGATGCTGTTCCCGCACCGATATCCTGCCCCGCAAGTTCTAACTCTGTTTCAGCATTATCCACAGCAAGCTGGTAATCGGCTGGATCTATTTTCAATAATACATCGCCCTGTTGAACCTCCTGATCTTTGCCAACATTGATTTCGATCACTCGTCCGGACACTTGTGAAACGATTGGCACAACATACGCCTGCACCCTCGCCTGATCAGTCCACGGCGCAAGCCTGTCGGCAACAACATACCAGGCAAATACAACAGCGATAACAACTAAAGCGATACGTGTGATACGTTTAACCGGGTCATTGGTGTTTTCAGCAGATTTTTCTTTAGTATTATTATTTTCTTTGGCTTCTGACATGATTTTTCCCTAAATTATTGACTGACGATTTCTTTATTAAGCCATGCCATAAACAACTCATAACCCAGTGCAAGGACAATTGCACCGACAAATAAACCGATAATGCCAGACATCATCATGCCACCGATTGCACCAAGCAATATCACTAACATTGGAATCTTCATTCCACGCCCGAGAAATAGAGGCTTTAAAAATGCATCACTGCTACTCACGATAATGCTATAGATCAGGAATATAACGGCTGGTGTTGTGTCTGCGACCGAGAACACATAAGCACAGACGAAACCGAGCACTAGAATGGGCGGTAACTGCGCAATCGCTAATACCAAAATTAATATTGTCCATAGACCCCATGCTGGCACACCCATTACCGCCATGCCAATCGCTGACAATACCGCTTGAATCATCGCTACTCCAAGCACACCTTGGGCGACACTGCGAATGGTATCTCTTGACAGATTTGCAAAAGACTCACCGGCCTTATTATCTGTCAGCCGAGAAAAAATCTTAATCGTCACTTCGTAAGCACCGGCTGCATTTGCCATCAAAATACCTGAAATAATGATAGAAATAACAAACTGTAGAATCGTACCCGCAGCACCTGCCGCAGCAGAAACAATCGACTTACCTACTTTTTTGACCTCTGCCTCGTATTTTTTTAAAGTTTCTTCAAGGTTTTCAGAAGCTTGCGTCCAGAAACTGTGTGTTTTTTCACCGATGAGCGGCCATTCTTTTACACTTTCATCAGGAGGAGGAATTTCTAAGGTACCCGCTTCATACCGCTCTGTGATACCACTACTGGTTTCAAGTATCGAATCAGAAATCATCACTGTTGGTGTAATCAAACACGCCAGAGTAACCAACGTATATACAGTAGTCGCTAATTTATTGCGACCACCTAACATATTCTTTAATTTGCAAAAAAGTGGATAAATGGCAACCGCTATTATGATGCCCCACATCACCGGTACGATAAAAGGAGTGATAATTTTAAAACACCAGCTTGCCAATAAAAGCAGTAAGCCAATTCTGATGACTGCTTCGATAAAATCTTGTGTAAATGTTGATTGATTTGAGGTGGCAGAATCACTCATAGCTTTCACTCCATTATTATTTTTTAATTACTTTATTGCAGTCTTAATCAAATAGCCAGATACATCATGCATTTAAAAAGGTGAATACTATTTTTATATTGAATTAATAAATCAAAAAAAGGCGGCTACATACAAGTAAATCAAATATTGTATGTAGCCGCCCTTCTATAGAACCGCAATGATTAAACCAATCCTTTGAAGCTGACTATTTTAAAACTGGTAACGTACACCAATAGCAAAATCTAAACCAAAGTCAGTATTATCATTTTTATTATTATTAAATCGAAGTCTTGGAATGGCTGCAGCATATGCATCCAGATTTTTAGCAAAGTAAAGCTCAGCACCGATAGGCAAACGCGCACCCCAATCACCGTCCCATTCGACGAAACCACCACCGCCAACAAACAGGTAAAGTTTATTAGGATTGGCTTCGTTCAGCTTTTTCTTCACAAAAATGTAATCAAGCGCGGCACCATCATCACCGAGGGCACCGTAGAAATTGCCCATAGCACCTACTACACTGAAGCCTTGATCAAAACCGAAACCCAGTCTCATTCCACTCAGAGCATTTTTCTCAGTAGATTCTGCCGCTTGAACCGTACCGAAAATCATAAGAGCACCAACAAAGCTCAATGCCACTGTTTTGAATATTTGCATAATGTTTACCAATAAATAAGAGATTTAGTGACGCGAATTATAGCCGATACACCTTCAGCAAGGCACTCGCATACAGGATGAAGCTAACCGTCTGTTTTTTCTGACTTATCACCATAAACCTAAGCAAAAGCAAAGGTATTGATATTATTCATATAATCTGTAATTCTAGACATGCTTTCAGGCCATCAGGACATAATAATAATGAAGGAATTAGTCGCTACATTCGCCACTAAGAAAACAACTCTCAATATAATTGCTGCCTTATTCATTATCAACGTTGCTGATTTCGCCAACGCCGTCGATATAAACGGTTTTACACTATCTGGAGATGAACGTGCCGGCTGGGTATCATACGATTACGGTAATCCAGGTGGTGACCCAACAATCAATAAAGGGCATAAAGACTCAGAAGGTTTTTATGTCATACCAAAGCTCTCATTACAGACGCCAGACTATAACGGGTTTAATGCAAAGATAACGGTTGCCGGTGCCACCGACTTCGGCATCAACGAAGAAGGCAAACAGTCAAGAAACTTCGTGTTCGACCCAACTGATGAAGAATCATTTGTCATCCTTCAGGAGTTTTATCTTGAATACGAAGAAGAAGCACACAATGCCATGATAGGCCGCAACGAAATCGTCACCCCGATGATCGATTTCGATGACTGGTACATGCTAGGCAACAGTTTTGAAATCGTCAAATATACCAATACATACTTAAATAACCATAGATTACATATCGGTTATTTTAACAAGATGTCCGGTGTCTGGGACAGTGGCGAAAACGGTACCGAATTCCATACCATGTCTGATGCCAGTTTTGTGCCGCAGATCAATAAAGACCAGGCTGATGGCAAAGGCGTTTATTATTTAGCAGCCGAATATAATGGTGAGAAACATCACGGCCAGGTATGGGAGTATTATGCACAGGATCTGTACAACATGCTGTTCGGGCAATACAACTTTAAAAACGGTAACAATAAATATAACGACGACTTTGGCTTGCAGTTTATCAACTGGTCACAGGTTGGTAAATTAAAAACCAGTGCCACTGAAATCAACTACAGCCTGTATTCGATCAAATACGACGGTAACATGGATAACGGTTTTTCTTTTGCCACCGGTATTTCAAAATACAGCGATGGTCCGGGAACCGGTTCTACTCTGGGGGCCTGGGGTGGCTATCCCTATTTTGCCAACGGTATGATCTTTCACTTCTTTGAAGCAGGCGACCTGAGAAACGCATCTTCCTATAAGGTTCAAGGTGGATATGACTTATCTAAGGCTGGCGTGGACAATACGGTTATAAAACTGCGTTACACCTTCTTTGACCTTGATCCGACTCGCTCCATCTCCTCTGTCGGCACTCCTCAAGATTCGATGGAGATGATCGGCTTACAGATAAGCTATAACTTCCTCAATACCGGCTATTTTAATGCCACCTTTGAGCGACATAATATAGAGAAGGAAAACCCGACCGACGCGATTCGTTTGATCGGTGGCTATAAGTTCTAATATGTAGGTGCGAATTCATTCGTACAATACGCGCTTATATTGGCACCGCTGTGCGAATAAATTCGCACCTACAGTATATATAATTATTATCAGGAGCTAACATCATGAAACACACCAGCTTAACTAAACTCACGATCACAATATTCAGCTTACTGCTAATATTTTCATTCAACACAGCTTACGCACTTGATGCCTCAGGCAGCAAGCTCAGCGAAGCAAACATAAACAAAGTTTTAAACGCCGCGCATGAAAAATTCAAAAATAATAAAGACGGAAAAAACGCCGATTACATCAAAGCTCTAGCCGAGGTTGATTCAAACTTATTTGGTATAACCATCGTCACAGTTGATGGAAAAATTTATGAAGTTGGCGATTACAAATCTGAGTTCTCTATTCAATCAATTTCTAAAGTCTTTACCGCTGCTAAAGCAATGCAACAGCACGGCGCAAAAGCTGTACAGGATAAAATAGGTGCTTCTGCGACTGGCCTGGCATTTAACTCTATTATCGCTATCGAACAGCAACCTGCACGTGCAGCTAACCCATTTGTTAATGCAGGCGCGATTGCCAGCACCAGCTTGATAGAAGCTAAGAATGGAGCTCAACGCTGGGAAACGATCAAAACCAATATGGATGACTTCGCCGGTCGTAAACTGGACTTTAATAACAAGGTCTACCAGTCTGAAGTAAATGACAACAAACGTAACCAGGCTATTTCAAAATTACTCGATGCCTACGGCCGCATGTACGCTGACCCGTTAGAAAGCACAACCATTTATACCAAACAATGTTCGGTTAATGTTTCCGCCCATGATCTTGCAGTCATGGGTTCAACTCTGGCTAACCATGGTGTTAACCCGGTAACCAATAAGAAAGTTATCGATCCGCAATATCCTCAACACGTATTAGCTTTAATGGCGACTGCTGGCCTATATGACGGGGCAGGTGACTGGCTATATAACACTGGCACACCAGCAAAAAGTGGTGTTGGCGGTGGTATCGTTGCAGTGATTCCCGGTAAGTTGGCGATAGGTGTTTTCGCACCACCGTTAGATAGTATAGGAAACAGTGTTAAAGGACAGCTTGCAGCATCTTATATTATTGAAGAGCTGGGCTTGAATCCGTATAACCAATAGCAACATTAAAACTTTCATTGCGATGTCTACATCCATACAGGCACCGCGATGAAACACAATCAATATTTACCAGGCGCGGTTAATCACCAGACTGGCCCACCAGAGTTCACGCGCATTCGGTCCTTTTATCTCCGAAGTGACTCCACGTACGAACAAACTGACACGAAGATTATCTCCAAACTCCCTGGTTACACCAGTCGAGACACTACCCAGCAATTGTTCTATCTGGTCATTTTCTAAAGTGTGGACGCTATCACGAAACTGACCCTGCAATAGGGAACTGTAGAATCTATACTTAACATTGGCACTGGCAAAAACATAAAATTCTGGTTTACTGCCAGTTACTCCACGGGCACTGGTTGCGGCTGAAGAGATGTACTCATGATGCGATGGATTAAAACTCCACCACGGTGTATTTAGCCTGCCCCAACGCCAGTTTAATCCTGCATTGATATCAGTCGAAAATCCTGCATTAGCTTCTAGATGCGTACTCAGCTGATAACTATCTGCGTTAGATTGTTTTTGCTGCACGGATAAAGTCAACATAACTGTCGGTTCACCGCCCGATGATACCTGGTTATCCCAGCCATTGGCCTCATCGGAACCAATTATTTCATGCAAGGTAGCCTGCACATCACCAGCCAAGTCCAGGCCCAACAGTCCAATAGTAAAACCCGAGCGGTAAGCTTTATCTCTTGAAGGATGCACTATCAGTTCGGTATTGCTGATATAAAACAGGCTCGCAAAAGGCCGGTCATCTAAAACTGGCTGTGTCGCACTGATATCATCGGGTGTAAACAACACCATGCCATACTGTACGCTATGTCTCTTTATAACAGATGCATCATTATCGAACAGCGGCAAATTATCAAAAACCCAGCCGCGAACAGGATCAATATTCAACCAGCCTGATTGCGCTCGACTGCCGGTAGCGGTAAACGCTATACCGCCAGTATAGTCTCGATCTTTCATATACCTTTTAAAAACATTGTTATCTATGTTCAACTGCCATCCAGTATTGTAAGATTCCGCAGACGCATGAACCTGACTTTGCTGGCAAATCAACGCTAATAAAAATATAGAAAATAATCGTGAACAATACATCGTGTTCATCAAATTGGCAGAATTACATATAAAATACAAGCTAAACAAGTTGATTGAGAAAAATGATTAAAAGGATAAAATTTGTCAGCACACAATCACTGCTTTTTTTCTTCACACTGCTCTGTTCTATTAACCTCTATGCTGATTCAACTGAAGACTGGCAATTTGTACTAACGCCTGTTTTATGGAACGCATCAGTTGATGCAACACTTTCAGATGGTGGTAGCGGTGGCGACTTACCGATCGATCCAGATTATCGTTTCTTTACTCTGGAAAATCTGGATGACTATTTGTCACTGAAATTTGAGGCGAACCATGGTCGTATCGGATTCTTGTTCGACAGCTTGCGAGCACGCTACCAGGATGACACTAGCAATACCATCGCTAGCTTCACTGTTGGTACTGAACTGGGATTTATCAAAGCAGCTGCTCGTTACCAACTGTTCGAGGAGCATAAACTTGATTTAATTGCCGGCGTGCAAAATTCTTTTCTAGATATCGATCAGGCGCTGATAATTGGTTCAATGCCTGGCTCGACAACAAAACACTCATATGATTGGACTGACCCTTTAATTGGTCTTCGCTATAAGTATCCAATATCTCAAAAGTGGCTTATTTGGTTACGAGGCAATATGGGTGGTTTTAATGTGTCGACTCAACGCATCATTGACCTTTCGACCGATATTCAATACTTGATAAATCCGACCATCTCATTCACCATGGGGTATCGCTATCTGGAAATCGATTTCAAAGAAGATGACGTCCTTTACGGTGTGACTCTAGATGGTTTACACATAGGACTCGGAATACACTTTTAGAATCATGAATAAACTATTTATCCTATCACTGCTAATCACGCTGTCATCCTGTACGAATTTCATACGTCCAGCGGATGACTCCGAAAACGTACGGATATTTTTCACTAAAAACATGTTGGAGCAAGCAACTGTAAAAGATATGGAGACGCACTGCGCATTTAAAGGCGAAGTCATCGGCAGCGAAGGCCACTGGTATTCATATTTATTCTTGAGTAATGTTGACATGACACAGGGCGCATTAAACGATGTAAGAAATAAAGCGACAGAGCAAGGCAGTAACATCGTAATCATTCATCAAGTTGGCGACTTCCTTACGTCAGTAACCTTTGTAGGACAATCGTATTTCTGCAAACTTTAAAAACAAACTGTTAGAAGTGATACTGCAGATAGACAGAATTGTAGTTACTACCACCTTTGATGCGTCCAAAAGCGGACGATGATTCAAAGATAGAAGATCGATGATGTATACCGACACCCAGGAATAAATCATTCATCGAAGTAACACCGAATGTATCGCCCAAATTGAAATCGGCTGTAACGTCGATGTAGTTCATCAGATTACTTGAACGATAACCTTTTTTATCCATTTCTCTCTGTTCGATATTACTGACGGTTTCTATATAGGAAAGACCTTCGGCCAGGCCAAAACGCCAGTGCACTGGCCAGTGAACATTTAAATAAGCTTTGATACCTAATACGTATTCTCTTGTCGGCTGGCTATCATAAGTGATCGTACAATCCGTTACCCCATCACACGGATTATCACCGAGTCCGATAAACTCATCAGAATTTATTCCTTTACCCGGCGCCAGTGTTTGGTCATGGGGGTCAGAACTATGATGATAGACAAAACCAGTGGTCATATAGATATCTAACGCTTCGATACCAAATAGGCTATCCGCAATCGGGTGTCCATAAAAAATCGATGTTAACTGATTATTCTGTTCGTCGTCTTCCGAATCAAAGTGAAGTATATCGCTCATATTTGAAGGTGTTGCCCAGGCGTGCGCAAGACGTATATATGGTTTAGCTTTTAGAGAAGATGACTTAGGCCGTGTTTTATCATTAAAGAAAGCGATACCCAGATAAATCTCACCATAAGTCCCATCTTCAATCGTTATGGAATCACGAGTCTTGCTATCCAGCGTGGTGATCTGAGCTCGACCTAACAGATAGAAATTACTGATAACGTGATATCGAATCTCACTGCCAACAGTAAGATCAAAAGCACTGCCTAACTTATTATCCAGAACATCCGCTGGGTTCTGCGGGTCGAAAAATCCATCTAAACCATAATAATGATTATTAAAATCAGAACTTTTATAACGCAATGTTGCGTAAGGTAATAATTCCCACGAGCCAGACTCCCATTTATAGCGCGCATCTAAAGCAGAATAATAACGACTTTCGTCATCACTCAGGATTTCAAAATTAGATTCAAAATCTTTGTTGATACGATATTTTAATTGGCCACCTACATCTAATGCATTACCCTGAGCCAGATTCTGGAATTCGGCCGGGATATCAAAATAACGATATCGGCCAAGGAGGCTAAATTGCCAATCCTCTTTGTTATATAACTTTATTCCACCGGTTAATCCACGGACAAAAAAAGTATCTCCATCATAAAACATAAGAGGGATAAAATCTTGAACGCGATCCTCTTCTGTTGGGAAGGCAATATTTGCGCTTCTGATACCGACAGCAATACCCCAGTCTTTTTCAGAAACTGTGTAGGCGTTAGCCGATAAAGAAAATAATATAAGAAAAAAAGTAAGCGCTATTTTTATCATTGTTTAGCGTCAGTAGGTATAAGTAAGGCCTACTGTCATCCGATAATCATCTGGTACCGGAGCATTACCTTCAGCATCCTCGGTAGGGTTGTCGATCCTGTCCCAAATAAAAGATATATCAATATCCAACTTGCCGGTAATCTCACTTTCCAGTGTGGCAATCGCATGATGCGTATAACCACCTGAATCTTTATTTCCATATTGAATATTGTACCTAGCAATAAAATCCAGAGTACTGGTTAATTCAGTATCATAATTTGTTCTTATAACCAGAGCACCTGTCGCTTCACTCTCATTCTCACCAGGTGCAACAGAAACAAAATCTGTTTTTACATATGCGGGACCGCCAGAAAATGATAATTCAGATGTACCATCATCTATCACGGTATAACCCAGACCGGCACCTATCTGTACTCGCATATCAATATTTAAAAATGGATCTCTAAATAGTTCAGCAAATACCGGGTTATAAAAAAAGTAACGGGTTTTGTAATAGTCAAAGTTAGCTGTTACACGGTGATTATTAACTGTTTCAACTAAATTATCTGTAGTACCACCGCCATCTGTTTTAGAAAGATTACCGATATAATCCAGTAAAAAACGCGTTCTTGAAGCACGTCTTTTAATACTTGCTTTAGCTGTATAATCAAGCTGATCAGTATTACCTGATTTAACATCCAGACTCAGTGTTACTTTAGCTGACCATAGATCGGCTTCCCTTTCACCACCAGGGGCAAAAGATATTAACTGCGAGCGATCATATTCTTCCGTTCCATAATCACTGATAATCTGTACGGTATCGCCGGTAATTTCTAATTTTCCGTGAGTGGCACCAACATCTTCAATATTAACGTTACTAATTCTGTAGCCACGCAGAACCTTTACATCTTCCCAATCAATATCAAGTAAATCCAGCTTATCACTATCGAACTCGAGGCTGTCCTTATACATGCCCTTAATTTCACCTTTAAGCCACTCATTAGATGTCAGTTGCACCCAGTCAAAATCGACGGCTGAAGGTATCCACGCTTTTGGCTTTTCTTTAGACGGTTCACCTGATCCAGATGTCTCAGCATCAACGTCAGCTGCCATGGTCTGCTCTATAATGGCTTGTGATTGTACTGCTTGTTTGACTTCAACTGCCTCTGTTTTAGCCGTTTCTGCTTCTGCTTTAGCTGTTTCTGCCTCTGTTTTAGCTGCTTCTGATTCAGCCTTAACCGTTTCTGCTTCAGCTTTAGCGGCTTCAGCCTCTGCTTTGGCTGCTTCCGCTTCTGCCCTGGCGGCCTCGGCCTCTGCTTTAGCGGCCTCCGCTTCTGCTTTGACCGCCTCGATGTCTTGCGCGGCGGATGCATCAACCGTTGCTTCCTCGGCGATAGTAGCTGCAGAAAACAACAGGAGTAGACTAAACACAGATAAAGACGATTTATAAAGCATTTAAGTAATGTATATAATTAACGAAAAGCGAATTCTACAGAAAATAGTCATAAAGTTGAACAGGATTTTTATAGTGTAACCCTGAAGCGTAAACCGACCATTTGTATGTGGTCCTGCTGTGGATTTAACGCTGGATTAATCAATAATTGAAACGATGGCGTTAACGCTATATTTTGCGCCAGTTGAATCTTGAGAAACATCTCCATCGATGTTTGATCAGACAACTGCTGATTAACCGGTTCGGCATAATTTACAGCCCAGCCAAAAACATCAAAATACGCTTTCCAGATATGACTCACCCCTACCGTCGTCGAACGCCTCATCAATGAAGCATCACCAGTGGATTGACCGGTACGGCCAAAGATTATCCATTCCTTATCAAAGGCCCAGCTTGCACCGATCGCTACACCCTCACCTTCAGGCACATTTTCCTTCACCCGTTGGTCGACGTGCCAGATAGTGACATGTGCTCCCTTTAATTCACGAGCTGTCGAATCCGGTGCCCAGCCAACTTCAGCAAAACTAAAAAATTCAGAGCCATGCTCAAAGATTCCGGGATCATCCAGCTTGCCATTAGCATCGGTGAACGCAGCCCTTAGATACCAATGATTGTTTAACCAGTTACCGATTCCCGCACCGAAGCTGGTTTCTGGTATCGCGATACTGTGATTTTCCAGAATGTTACTGTTTTGAAACGTGGTCCAGGGGTTTGCGTAATCAACCACATCCATATAATCATTCGGGTCTAATCGTCCAACTATAAAACCACCTCTGCCATCATTAATTTTTTGTTGCCAGTTAAAATCATTCAACACCCATTTCAGGTCCGAATACAATAACCCTGTCGAACCAAGATAACCGAGTTGCTGACCAAAATCTTCAGGTGCGATATCAGCCCGGTATTTGTGCGAGTGTTCCACTTTAAAAACCAGAGCACCCATATTTTTTGTGCCTTTACCAGCAGCAAGCCAGCGCCCATAAAATCGATAAACACCGCCTGATGCACTATCCACATCAGTCAGTGAATCACTCGCTTTTTGATACAGCGAAGTATAGTCCTGCCCGAGCTGCACATCACTTGTCTCCCGGACAGACCGCTTCCATTCATAATAAGGCTGTAATGATTTATCAAATTCTGGAAAGCGGAGATGATCTGGCACAAAAATATCATCGAGATATAACTGTTTACCGACAGACGAGCGTCCACCATAACCAATGTCATCGGCTTCATAACCCGAACGGGCTTTAACTTTTGTCTTAAGACTGGTATCAGCATTATTTATCGAGTTTGATTCTGTTCCCTGTTGAGCAAAAATATTCGCGGACAGCAACAGACAAAACGAAAATATTCCAGCAAAAAAACAACTCTTATATTCCATATTTACTGACAATTATAGATACCTCAACCAGACCGAATGTACATGTCTGGCTTTAAAACCTCGATACCACAGACAAAATGGATAGAGTAAAAGTAGCATAACAATACTTACTATATAAGTTGTATTTAAATCAGAAAAATGACGCAAACCGCCGTAAGTTGCGGTACCTTCAAGAATCAAACGATGTACTAAATAAAATATCATCGCGGTTTGACCGAATACTAATAATACTCCATTAGGCCGATCACCAACGAGTCGTTCTAGCCAGATCATCATCGCCATGATGATCGACATCAGACCCAATTCAAGAAAAGTAAAAGCAGCGGATGGCGGGTATTTACTGACATGCAACCAGTGCTGCCAACTATTATCTTCACGATATAAAAACATATTCCCATAATCATTAATATAACGGATGACAAAAAAGGCTATCAATGCACTTACACCCAAACCTAGCAATAACGTAACTGGACCGACTTTGGTATTGCCGTCTTTAAATGCCAACAGATAACGACCAAAAACCCAACCCAATATCATCATTGCCAACCATGGCAACAAAGGATATTTGATAACCATGGTTGATGTTGCATAGGTTGATACCAGCAAGGCAGCAATAACCGATTCAACGTTTTCAGCCGGTGGCCACACCATTACCGTCAGTAATTCACCAAAAATTATCCAGGCTAAGGCAATAACAATTAATAAGGTACTTGAGAGCCGACGAAACAATGCCATACACATCATCGCCACACCGATGGCATATAAAACCTGGATAGTGATGCGACCAGAGAATAATGAAATGACGGTCAGGTCGAGTATCGCGATGAAAGCCCCACGGAGAAGGATATCTTTATCGATCTGCCAGCTGTCGATGCCGCGGGATACCTTACGTTCGACACTGATTGCCAATGCAGTACCCGCTAAAAACACAAACACGGGTGCACAGAGATGACTTATCCAACGGGTGAAAAATTCCAGATCGGGTAATGGATTACCCTTTATATACAGGGCCGCCGAATCTGTAGAGTTATGCTGTGCGTTGTATGCCATCGACACATGATCGACAACCATAAGTATCATAACGAAACCACGCATCCAGTCGATTGCTGCTATCCGTTTTGATTTCGCCATAAATTTTCTTATCTGTCATTCAGGCTGAGCCTGTTTAGAATATAGTACGATTTCAGAGTGACAGTATACCTATCAAAATACTACCGATACACAGCAATAAAATATTATGCATGACAGTAGCCATAACCATAGAGTGAGTTATTACATACCACCCCATTAGGTATAGCCCACCAGCAATTAAATTAGTGCATTATTATATTCTAATTTAGAATACTCGATTAACAGGCCAACAAAATGCGTAACTTACACAAAGTTAGTTTTCACTCTCTTACTATAGCTATCACAGCCATCATGATGATCGCTACTCCATTACAGGCCCAAGCCGAAGAATCAATCATAAGTGATAACTAGCAATTTGATGCACAAGTCTATATATGGGCTTCAGATTTTGGTGGCGAGCTGAACAATGACGTACCTTTTGATGTGCCATTCAGCACTATGGTTGATAACCTCAAGATGGGATTTTACGGATCCTTTGAAGCACGCAAAGAAAAGTGGCTGATATTTACAGACTTAGTGTACTTGAATATTGGTACCGATCCGGTTCCAACGTCTCCAAAGAACCCTTTACTCTCAGTTTCATTCAGAGAAGTTAAATTAAAAGGTGGAGCCATTAACCTTGTTGGTGGTTACAATCTAGTAGCCAAAGGCCAGTCAAGAGTCGATTTAATCGGTGGTGTAAGATACCTTGATCTGGGTTCAGATTTTGGTTTAAACGTAACAATTCTTGGCGATACTCAACCAGTTTTTATGCGCATCGATATGGGTACAGCACTCGATGGGATAGTCGGTGTTAAGGGTAAGTACGCATTTGCTCACCGCTGGAGCATCCCATATCACCTGGACATCGGTACTGGTGATTCAGACTTTACATGGCAGGCTATATCAGGAGT
>DAOWFN010000074.1 GCA_030637945.1 Gammaproteobacteria bacterium | reverse complement strand
TAAATCAATCAAAGTTGTCTCACCTTTTACCCACTGTTCTATCTCGCTGGCATTCTCTTCACCGACGAGCGCATCATTCTCAACATTAAAAATTAATACCGGTTTGTTCAACTTTGCAAGCTGAGTCTGCATATCCCATGCGCGTACGTCTTCAACAAACTGCGGATTCATGTCATAAAAATCCCCTGCTACTTCAAAGCTGGAAGGAATATTTTGCTCGAGCATTGTTAAGGCATGACCAAAATGATGTAGCACATGAGCAGGTTGACTAGGTGAGGCGATCGTAACTACTTTTTTGATACAGTCGTTATCGATAGCGGCAGCAAGTGAACTTGTACCACCGAGGCTATGGCCGATTAAAATAGTTGGCGTAGTATAGTTTTCGCTTAAAAAATGTATGGCCGCATTTATGTCTTCGATCGTGGTAGAAAAATTACAGTTAGAAAAATCACCTTCGCTGTTACCGAGACCTGAGAAGTCAAAACGGAGTACAGCATAACCACTTTTAGCCAGCATCCGACTGCTTCGGTATGCGGTGAGGATCTCTTTGGTGCAGGTGAAGCAATGACTAAAAATAATAAAGGCTTTTGCCTTACCCGAAGGCAGCTCTAGACGGGCATCAAGTTGATTTCCATTGCTAGCAACAAAAGAGGTTTTAATGCTTTTTGTTTTAATCATAAGGTGGTAGTTTAGATTAATTCACTACAAACTGGAGTGCATATATGACAACACAAGCTAAAGATGAGTGCATGCCCGTAGGTAAAATCCCTGTTATCAGAGTGCCAGCACGTCCTGCAGATCAAAACCCGGGGGGCAGTATTTTTGGCGGCTGGATTATGTCATATGTTGATCTTGCCGGCAGTATACCCGCGCTGGATAGAGTGCGTGGTCCGGTAGTGACGCGTGCCGTTGATTCCTTTGAATTTAAAAAACCGGTATTTGTTGGCGACTTAATCAGCTGTTACGCAGATATTGTTTCAGAGGGTCGTACTTCGATGAAGGTAAGAGTCGAGGTTTATGCTGAAAGAATGACCAGAGGTGAAACATCTATCATAAAAGTCACGGAAGCTATCCTAACTTATGTGGCTATTGATGAAAATCGAAAGCCAAAACAGCTTCCGATAATTGAAGTAAATAACTAAGGTAATAACAATAATATAAATGTTGTCTAAGTAAGTCCTCTTCGGAGGACGTTTTTTTGTAGTTGAAATGCATGCCCAGCTAGAAGTTTGTAGACAAAAACAGCAGAAAACAACAGCAATTTCGTACGTTTAGTCTATAAGAGTTATATAAGAAAAATACTATCTGTAATAGTGAGGGGATGGCGTATTATTCGCTGTGAATCATTAAATAAAAATAAGGTGTAAATCCGAATGAATAAAACAATGATAAATTTTTTTTCAAAAACACTGCTTGCCATTGGTATCGCAAGTGCCGCTTCAATTACTCACGCTTCATCTTTTGCGCTGATCGAAAACAGTGCCAGTGGACAAGGTGCAGCGTTTGCCGGTGCGGCGGCTGTGGCTGAAGATGCCAGTACGATTTATTTTAACCCGGCAGGTATGACACAGTTGTCAGGTTCACAGGTGGTTGTTGCCGGGCATATTGTTGCAGTTACAGCCGATTATACCGACAGTGGTGATTCAACAACATTTGCAGGTTCACCGTTATTGGGTAGTAATTCCTCTGCTGATGAAACTGGTTTTATCCCTAATTTTTATTACTCAACAGAACTAGAAAATGGTGTTTTCGTGGGTGTGGGTGTTAACGTACCTTTCGGTCTGGCTACTGATTATGATAACGGTTGGGTGGGTCGTTATCATTCATTATTAAGTGAAATAGCCAGTGTTAATATTAATCCCTCGATCGCATGGAAGGCAACGGATTCAGTGTCGGTTGGTTTTGGTCTGAGTATTCAATACGTGGAATTAGAATTAACCAATAATATTGATTCATCCGCAGCATGTGCAGGTCTTGAAGCAGCGGCGGGTGGACCAACCGGCCCAGTAACTTGTGATTATGCAATTCCTGGTGATGCCGCTCGAGATAGTAAGCTGAAACTGGATGGTGATTCGTTAGAGTTTGGTTGGAATACTGGTATTTTAATCGAAATGGAGAATAACAGCCGCTTGGGTATCGCATATCGATCTTCTGTAAAACATGATGTTGAAGGTGATGCAGCATATAACCTCGATGGCACTCTGGACAGTGTGGCTACCCAGGCAACTGCGGCCTTTGGATTTAATGTTTTACAAAATACACCATTAGAAGCAACCGCCGAATTACCAGAAACTTTTTCAGTTAGCTTTGCTGGTGATATTAACGAAAAATGGACAGCGCTCTTCGACTGGACCTGGACTGGTTGGAGTAATCTGGATACTATCGTAATTAGACAAGAGGGTGGTATACCGGGACAAGAGCCAACACTAGATCTGGATTATGCGAATACAAATCGCTATTCTGTCGGTGTGCATTATAGACCGGATAACAAATGGGTTTACCGTGGCGGTTTAGCATTTGATGAAACACCGATCAAAACACCTGAGTCTACTACGGCTAGAATCCCGGGTAATGATCGTACCTGGTTAAGTTTTGGTTTGGGATATGCGCCGTCAACGACTTGGTCACTTGATTTCGGTTATTCACACTTGTTTATTAGTGATACAGATATCAACAGTAATACTGGTGCATCTTCTTCAGGTGCAACGTTAATAGGTTCTTATGAATCTTCAGTTGATATATTGAGTGCTCAAGCAAACTTTAACTTCTAGTGATTGAAAATTAATATGTAAAAAAGCCCTCTTCTGAGGGCTTTTTTATTGTGTGAGTTAAATGCAAACTTTCCATGTGGGTGTGCTGCCAGAATTTATAACTTTATTATCTAGTAGCCACTCAAAAGCATCTTCCGCATCTTTTTCAAACCAGGCTTTGGCTGAACCTAATCGAAACGAATAACCCCATGCGTCCATATCATCTAACATGCGTTTGCGTTTCATCTCCGGAATAGAATCAGACAGCAGGATCTGTAGATAACAAACACCATTTTCTTCGATAGCAGTGCCGCCCGCATCGGTATCAAGATTATCTCTACGCGTCTGCTCCATGCAGATGTAATGACAGGCTTCGTGCAGTGCAGAATGCACCGGTGTATCGTTTCGGATATAAAGCGTGTCACCGATTAAGCCGGCTTCTGGTGGCTGCCAGAAACTGCCGGGAATTGCTTCGTTGTCGTCAATCGTTTTGATGTCCAAACCGTAACGATCAAGCAATGATTGCAGGTTTTTTAGATTGATATTGCTACAAAGTAGAACAGTCATATTGAAAAGCTATTTTACCGCAGAGGCGCGGAGACGCAGAGAAAAATTTTTAATATTTTACAAAACATAGGCCGGGATAATACTTTCCCGTCCCCGGCGTATGTCAGACTATCCGTCATGCCGGCGAAGGCCGGTATCCATATTCTATGGTAAGCAGAAATCATCTGTACGATCAATAATGTGCAAGATGGATTCCGGCTAGAAACATGCCGGAATGACGATGATTTTATTTAATGACAATTAAATATATTTATGTTTCTTAAATTCTTCCAGCATGGCATTCAGCGCAATGGCACGATGACTCATTGTGTTCTTAACATCCAGTGGCAGTTCACCGCCTGAGCAGTTATGTGTTGGCACGTAGAAAATCGGATCATAACCAAAACCACCGTCACCTTGTGGTGCTTCTAAAATCCTGCCTTCCCAGCTGCCTTGTGTGATGATGGGAACGGGATCTGTATGCGAGCGCATGAAAACGATCAGGCACTGGTAACGGGCAGTGCGGTTAGCTTCGGCGACACCTGCCAGTTCTTTCAGCATTAAATTGTTGTTGTCTTCATCGCTGGCACCTTCGCCAGCATAGCGGGCAGAATAAACGCCGGGCCTTGCATCCAGTGCATCAACTTCGATGCCCGAGTCGTCTGAGATGGCGGGTAGGCCGGTACATTCTGCTGCATGGCGTGCTTTGATAATAGCGTTTTCAACAAAGGTGGTACCAGTTTCTGGCACTTCAGGGACGCCAAATTCAGACTGTGGAATGATCTCTATGCCACTGCCGGCAAATAGTTTATTGATTTCACGTACTTTGCCGGCGTTGCCGCTAGCGAGAACAATTTTTTTTATTGGATTCATAGTTCCTTAATCTCTATGGCCGGTGTTTTTATGTAGGTGCGAATTTATTCGCACGAGGCGGATAATCTATGAAACCTCGGCGTGCGAATGAATTCGCACCTACAGGTGTTTATCTGTTTATTTGGGTCAATTCTTAATAGCTGCCTGTTGCACAGTAAATAATTCAGTAATACCTTTCTCGGCCAGTTCGAGCATGCTATTGAGTTCATCTTTACTATAGGGGTGGCCTTCAGCGGTACCCTGAACTTCAATGAAGCCGTTATCGCTGTTCATGATAACGTTCATATCTGTTTCCGCATTGGAATCTTCGGCATAGTCCAGATCAAGCACGGGTGTGCCATTAAAAATGCCAACAGAAACTGAAGCGATCTGGTGATGCAGTGGGTTTTTTGAAATCGTTTTTTTATCGAGCAGGTGCTGTATGGCATCATTGAGTGCCACCCATGCACCGGTGATGCTCGCAGTGCGCGTACCGCCATCGGCCTGTATTACATCACAGTCCAGGCTGATCGTGTTTTCACCCAATACCTCAAGATCGATACCCGCACGTAAAGCGCGACCGATCAAACGTTGTAT
>DAOWFN010000116.1 GCA_030637945.1 Gammaproteobacteria bacterium | reverse complement strand
TTTAATAAATGTTTAATGGGTAAAGTTATGAAAATACTGGTGCAGTGGTTTTTATTGACGTGGTCAATGTTTTTGACGTCACCTGTTTTGGCAACTGAAAGTCCAGTTGGCGTGTATCGTCAGCATGTTAATAAGCCAATTACGGAAGTCTACGACAAGGTTTATAACAGTCTGGAAGATGCGCGATTTTTTGTGGTTTTTGAACCGAACATCGGTGCAAATCTATCAAGGTTTTCTGAAAAATGGGCGGATGATTACAATCAAAATAATCTATCCGCCATTCGCAGCATGGTTTTTTGCAATGGCTGGTATGCAAACAAGGTGAGTAACCTTGATCCGGACATGATGGGATTTTGTCCGCTGCACCTGACTCTGATCGAACGTGAGGGTGAAACTACAGTGCTGTTTAACCGACCTTCTGTTATCGCTCAACATAGTCCCGCTAAAGAGTTATTTATCAAAATTGAAGCAGAAGTGATCGAGGCAATAGATAAAGGTTTACGTTGACGTGAAGCGCTAATTTTCTGAATCTAATGAAAAAGCCGGTATTTTCCGGCTTTTTTATTTTTGTGCTGTGCAAGCAGGGTAATACTGGAATTCCCGACCGGAGTTGCTATAAATAATCAGAGGTTCCCTAGACAAAATGCGAACAAATTCATAGCGATAACAGATTTTTTTATCTCGTTCTATCTGTTAATACAGCCGTCCAATCGCAATTCTAATGAATTGTGCGTTATGCCTTTTGGGGAACAAACATGCCTGATACTGCTGCTAAGCAACGTATTCTTGTCGTTGAAGAGTCTGCCACCTTGCGATATATGCTTGGTAAAACGATACAGAAACAGGGTTATGAATTAATCAGCATCGATAGTTTTGAGTCGGCAATAGATCTACTTCACGCAACTGCACAGAATCTGCATGGCATTTTGGTGGGCTGGCCGAATTATGAGCATTTTGCCGAATCCAAACAATTATTAACACTTCTCGACCGTGAACCCTACAGCGAAGTCCCCGTCATCTTGTTATCAAATGACGCTGAACTCGAATTACTCAATTGGATGAGTACACGTAAAACGACAGCATTGATCCCCTGGGAAAATTACCAGGAAGTAGCATCATCACTACATTCGATGTTGAATCCTCAGTTACAAGAGCCGGTGGTCGAACAGCGTAAATCCGTCAGGGATACGCAGACTACACGCATCCTTTTTGTTGATGATTCAAAAAGTCTTCGTACTTATTACCAGCGCTTGCTCGAGCGTAATAACTATGAAGTAGTAACCGCCGGGTCTGTTGATGAAGCTTATGAGATCGCTCATCAGCAGGTAGTCGATATTGCAATCGTAGATTATTTTATGCCTAAGCATAATGGCTATGTGTTATGCCAGAAGTTACGGGATGACCCTGCGACTGCAGATATACGTACGGCAGTCATTACAGGTACCTATCTTGATTCTGTGATCCGTGACTGTCTACAGGCGGGCGCGATCGAGTGCATGTTTAAAAATGAGGCAGAAGAATTATTCCTGGCACGCATATCGGGCATGCGTCGATTTATCGAAGTGCAGCGATCGATCGAAAAACAACGTGAAAATCTGGCAGCGATATTAGAGTCAGTTGGTGAAGGTGTTTACGGTGTTGACAGGGAAGGCTGTATAACTTTTATGAATCCGGCAGCGCTGAAACTACTAGGTCTGCAGGATGTGAAATCTCTGCAAGGTGTGCAGGCAGATGATGCTTTCCACGCAAATAAACAGGGCGCTGATCGAGATCTACTAAAAGAGGCTTATTATTCGGGAGAAAAACTCAAAGGTTGGGAAACACAGTTTCGTCGACAGAGTGGTAAAGAGATCCCCGTGGACTGTACTTTGTTTCCGTTGTCGGTAAACGATAAAAAAGAAGGTTCTGTAATTGCGTTTCGTGATATCTCTGAACGCAAGATGATGGAAGAAAAATTACGCTGGCAGGCGACACATGACCATCTAACAGGCCTGTATAACCGACGCTATTTTGAGAGTTACCTGGAAAAAGAAATTTGTAATGTGCAACGCTCAGGAATTATGAGCGCATTGGTTTACCTCGATCTGGATCGATTTAAATACGTAAACGATACTGCCGGTCATGAAGTCGGGGACCAGTTGCTGGTCGATCTGAGTCAGATGTTAGATAAATGTTTGCGACGATTTGATATTGCTGCCCGAATAGGCGGAGATGAATTTGCATTGGTCTTGAAGAATGTAGATGAAAATATGGCGGTAAGAATTTCTGATGATATCAGGACCTCGCTTTCTAAGCTGCGTGTACACCATAAAGAAAAAGTTTATCACGTCAATGCTAGTTTTGGTGTGGCGATGCTGGACCTGAAAAATTTAACCGCTGGTGATGTGATGGCTAATGCGGATATCGCGTGTCATATTTCAAAACGCCTGGGTCGAAATCAGACGCACATGTATGAGCAAAGTAGTGATGAGCGTAATGCGATGGGCAGCGAGTTAGGATGGTCGGCGCGAATAAAAGATGCTCTGGAAAAAAATAAATTTCAGTTGCATTATCAACCTATCATGCGGATGAAGGATATCGATCTGGTCGATCTGCCTGCACAGGATGGCGCTCTGTGGAAAGAACATCTAAAGGATGCAGACAAAGTCCATAGTTATGAAGTACTGGTTCGAATGATCGGTGACAAGGGTGAGTTACACTATCCTGATAGTTTTATACCGACTGCTGAACGATTTAATATGATGACCGAGATCGATATGTGGGTACTGGAAAACGCATTAAAAGATATGATAGAAACGGGTGTGTCGAGTAAAAAACTGCATCTATCGGTTAACGTATCAGGTAATACAGTTGATAGTGATGAATCACTCGGTAAGATAAAAAGCCTCATAGAGCAATATGATATAAATCCAGGGTCACTTACGTTTGAAATAACAGAGACAAGTGCCATAGCTAACCTCGAGCAGGCTAACGATTTTATTAATGAGTTAAGAAAAATCGGTTGTCGATTCTCGTTGGATGATTTTGGATCAGGTTTCTGTTCATTCTCGCAATTAAAGAACATGCCTACTGATTATGTAAAAATTGACGGGCAGTTTGTTAGCAGTATGGCGCGTGGCGCAACGGATAGGGCAATCGTAACAGCGATGAATGATGTGGCACATTCATTGGGCAGGTATACGGTTGCAGAATATGTCGAAAGTCCTGAGATCGTTCGACTATTAAAGATATGTGGTGTTGATAAAGTGCAGGGTAATTATATTTCTATGCCGCTTACTAGATTGCCTTCTGGGAATGTTGTTAAATTGCATCAGAAATATAGCTAGTAATTGTAACTGGTATCGTATACGTTGTTACAAGGATGTGCCTGGTTTTATCCTGTGGATAGCGGATTAAGTTATGTTGGCAATATGTCGAGTTCGTTGTTCTAATTCTCAATTCAGTTTATGTCTTAACTATGCTCGTGCGAATAAATTCGCACCTACAAAAAGCTAAAATCTAAATGAGAATTTCTAATGTAGGTGCGAATT
>DAOWFN010000070.1 GCA_030637945.1 Gammaproteobacteria bacterium | reverse complement strand
CATAGTGATTTTTCTGTGTTCCATGATTTGCATGAGGTGTTGCAGAACCCGTATGTGCAACAGGAAGGAAAGGATAGTTACATGCGTCCCCCCGAACCTGATGAAGTGGTCAAACAAACATTTTGCGGGACTTGAATAGAATTAAGTGAGGCGGAGCCCTTTAACCCATGTCTCTGTAAAGCGCCGCATCAGCTGCACTAAAACAGGCGACAATAATTTTCTTAAATTGTGGACTGTATTCCTGCATCACTCTCAATGCGATTTCAGCGGCCTGTTTTTTGGGGTAACCATAAACACCTGTGCTGATCGCCGGAAAAGCGATACTGTTGACAGCGTTTTTAACTGCGACTTCGAATGAACGTCGGTAAGCGCTTTCGAGAAAAGCCGGTTCGTCCTGTTGTCCGCCGCGCCAGACTGGACCTACCGTATGAATAACATAACGTGCAGGCAGATTGAAACCGGGAGTGATTTTCGCATCACCTGTCTCGCAACCACCAAGAGGACGACAGGCTTCCATTAATTCCGGGCCAGCTGCATTGTGGATGGCACCATCTACACCGCCGCCGCCAAGCAGGGTATTATTCGCTGCGTTGACGATGGCGTCGACATCAAGTGCAGTAATATCAGTTTGAATTATTTCAATCATTTCGGATTATTGTTATTCGTAATCCTGACGATTACCCAGGTAATGCTGATCGCAAAAATCAAAATAGTTGCCGCTGCGATAACATTATTTAATAGTTGTGGTGATACTACCAGCAGCAGGCCTAGCATCAGCATCATCACGCCAGATAATAACTTCAATACCATACCTTCCTGTTCAGAAAGTTTCCTTGAGCCAAGCTTGATTGTGAAAAGTACAACGATACTCAGCAAAGGTAATATATAGATCAGGTTGTACAGCAGGAGATATAAATAATAACTTTCTGTCGGTAAAAATTTTAATGTCAGGATCCTGGTATAGATCATCGGGAAGCCGGCTGTACATAACAGCTCATAACTGTTCGCTACGATAGCTAAAATGACCGTGGCAAAGATAACCGTTAGCAGTGAGTCCAGACGTAACAAATGACGTATGCGATCAAATAATTTTGGCTTTTCGTCATCAGCAATCGTTAATGAAAAACCTTTTTTAAACCAGAAATAGTCTTTGATATTTACTAGCGCGATAATCATTGCAACACTGCCCGCGATTAATGTGATCAAACGTAATTCGCCCAGGTAGATAAACAGGTTTAACCAGGCCGCCATAAACATAAAATATATAGCCCCGGAAAAAAGCACGAATATCCCTCCGATCAATGCCATCCTGCCTCGGCTTCGGCTATGCACCATCATGCTGAGTAAAAATAACAGAACAAAAAATGCGCAAGGGTTGAAGGCATCCATACCGGCTATAAAAACGGTCAGTGCGGGTAGCGAATAATCATCTGGTGAGATGTCGCCGAAAAACGGAACATCTATCGATGTTGGGTTGTTCTGATCTGGAGTGAATGCCATTGAATTATCAGGATCGTTTTCTTCAGCAAACCGATAGCATGCCTGCAGATAAGATTTTAATAGCTGGCCTGTTGTTTCTTCGCTCTCATAACCACTAAGCAAGTTTCCACAGAACATAAATGTGGGCACACTGCGAGCATCATTGCCAAACATCGCAGACATATTGAGATACGTTTGTACATTTTCCGGATGGTCTACCAGCTCGAGAGAATGTAACTTTAACCATGAAAATTCCTCTTCCATGCTTGTAATATCTGGTCGCGCTTTGAGGCAATGAGGGCATTGTTTTGACCAGAAAAAATATAGATGAATAAGCGGCTGCTGATTTATATCTTTTTCATACCAGACAGTTTCCAGGGCAGTTTCACCGGGTGCAGATATTTTTGATTGCAATCCACCTGAGACCGAGACATCAGAAGTGAGTGCATTTGCTGGAGGTGAAACAAATAGAAAAAATAATATTAAGATATAGTGGTAGTTTATTTTGGCTCTGGTCATTATTTTTGTTTGATCATGTGTTGCCATCAAAGCGTGGTCGTATCCCATGCTGGCAAAATGAGATAGATAGCTCTACGAGTTGAAATTCCGAGTTGAAGTTCAAGGGGTGCTTCAATCTACACTCGTTTTCTTTTTATTCTTCCACCTGGAAATAACCGATCCTGCCATTGCGGCATTCGAGTAGTACCTTTCCGTTTTTGTTCTGATCCAGTATTGCTTGCAATTCGTTTAATGAATGTATTTCCTGTTCGTTGGCCTTAACGATCAGTTCACCGACGGGCCATTCCATATCATCTGTCTGTGTGCCCTGATGGATGTGGGTGACTGCCAGGATCGGTTTGCTCTGGTCGATGGTCTGCAGCATATCGATTCTCGCGTTGCCATCGATCTCGCGCATCGCTTCTATGATTTCAAAAGTCAGCTCCTGAATGATCATGCCAAAGACATCGAGATATTCTCTCTCGTTAACGATGGGGTGGGATACGACGCCTTTTTCAGGATCGCGCATGGCTTTTGCTGTTGTGGAACTGGCCTTGCCATCTCTCAGATAGGTGAGTTTGACCACTTCGTCGATCGGGAGCAGCTTGACCACATCAAAAATATTTTTATGCTTGAAGTGCCCCTCTTCGCCGATGATGATGCCATGCCGGTCAAATTCGATACCATTTATCGAGATGATCACATCGCGTTTCTGTATGCCTGCGGCTTCGAGAAATCCATCTTTTGTCACGCTGGCAACGATTACACCTTTTGGCGTGGGCTGCTTTAAGAGCGTGTTGAAATTGATGGCGTTTTTTTGCAGTTTACCGCCGACACCGGCAAACAATGGTTCGTTATGCGATAGCAGGTTTTCGATTATGATCTTTACGAAGCCAGCCGGTGTGATAAAACCGATATTTTCAGCGCCCATCATCACGGCTGTATTTAAACCGACCACCTTGCCATCACTACTGATACTTGGCCCGCCGGAATTCCCCGGGTTAATGGCGGCATCGGTAACAAATCTTTCAGTCGTATATTCAGAGCCTGAGACAAAGTTGGTTATCTCACCGCCTGAAATATTCGGTTCGACCATGCCCATCGGATAACCGATGGCTTTTATTTCTTCGCCACGTGAAAGGCTCGAGCC
The DNA here is from genome assembly GCA_030637945.1 of Gammaproteobacteria bacterium. Classification (GTDB taxonomy): domain Bacteria; phylum Pseudomonadota; class Gammaproteobacteria; order SZUA-229; family SZUA-229. The sequence goes on along the minus strand of DAOWFN010000070.1, from coordinate 162 downwards.
TTCCCTGAGTTCAAGGTATTCGATGTCACTGAATGCCAGCGACTTAAAGCGTTCCAGTTCCCCGTCAGACAGTTTGATCAGAGCAACGTCTGGCTCAAGTTGTTCTACCAGCCCGACAACTTCTGCTTCGAATCTTTCTTCACTGGTCAGCATGGAACTGAT
>DAOWFN010000198.1 GCA_030637945.1 Gammaproteobacteria bacterium | reverse complement strand
CGCACCATGACGTTTGGATAAACGCTTACCATCATCGCCCAATATCATCGGCACATGAGCATAAATTGGCAACTCAGCACCCAATGCTTTTAAAATATTTATCTGCCGGGGCGTATTATTCAGGTGGTCATCACCACGAATAATATGTGTTATTTTCATATCCCAGTCATCAACCACCACCGTTAGATTATAAGTCGGGGTACCATCTGTCCGCTCGATGATTAAATCGTCCAGTTCGCGATTATTAATCACCACCCGTCCCTTCACCATATCTTCGATTACCACATCACCTTCTAGTGGATTTTTAAATCTAACCACCGTATTAGCAGACGCTGCTAAATTCCTGTCACGGCAACAACCATCGTAACGCGGCTTATCCTTGTTAGCCATCTGCTGTTCACGTAACGCTGCCAAACGCTCCTTGCTACAGTCACAATGATAAGCATCACCATTGGCTACCAATTGCTGAATAACCTCTTTATAACGGTCAAAGTGATGCGTTTGATAATAAGGCCCTTCATCATAATCCAGACCTAACCATTCCATTCCTTGCAAAATCGCATCCACCGATTCCTGTGTTGAACGTTCACGATCAGTATCTTCTATGCGCAAAATAAATTGGCCGCCGTGCTTTCGGGCGTATAACCAGGAAAATAACGCCGTACGGGCACCACCGACGTGAAGATAACCGGTAGGACTAGGGGCAAATCGGGTTCGAACTGTCATAAGATTTTTAGTGGTATATAGTGATTTTATTGGGGCGCTATTTTAGCTTTAAATGATAAGCATAGTCATTACTTACAGCCAACAACTTTAAACTTATAACTTGGCAGCGCTTACATTAAGATAGACACATGGCATCTTTATCAAGCAACGTGGACTATGAACGGCTCCTCCAATCAATAATGGACTGGGCCTCAGAGCTTGGCTTCCAGCAGCTAGGCGTGTCTAATATTGAGTTATCCAAACATGAAGCACATCTGAATAACTGGCTGGCAGCTGGTTTTCACGGCGAGATGGATTACATGCAAAAACATGGCAGCAAGCGCAGCCACCCGGAAGAACTCGTCGATGATACATACCGCGTTATTTCTGTACGCATGGATTATATGCCACCCGATTGTGAGTTATCTGACGCTGTGCTCGCAGACCCATCACTAGGATTCATCTCCCGCTACGCCTTAGGTCGTGATTATCACAAGGTTATGAGAAAGCGCTTACAGAAGCTAGCTGACAAAATCAATGGCCAGACCGATGCCTTTAACTACCGGGTATTCGTCGACAGCGCACCAGTATTAGAAAAGGCATTAGCTGAAAAATCCGGACTTGGCTGGATTGGAAAGCACAGTAATATAATTAATCAAAAAGCGGGCTCATGGTTTTTCCTGGGCGAAATATATACGAACATCCCTCTACCACTGACCAGCTCCCAGGCGAACGGCCACTGCGGAACCTGTACAACGTGCATCGATATCTGTCCAACAAAAGCGATTGTTGCACCTTATAAAGTTGATGCCAGACGCTGCATCTCTTATCTAACCATCGAACTGCATGGCAGTATCCCCATCAAATTTCGAAAGGATATCGGTAACCGTATTTATGGCTGTGATGATTGCCAGCTATGTTGTCCATGGAACCGCTTCTCACAACCAACTCTTGAACAAGATTTTTTTACTCGCCACCCACTTGATGCACCAGACCTCGTTGAATTATTTAACTGGAGCGAAGAAGAGTTTCTAAAACAAACGGAGGGCTCTGCCATCCGACGCATCGGTTATGAACGCTGGCAGAGAAATATATCCATTGCACTCGGTAATGCACCAACATCTGAAAAAATTGTGCAGGCTTTAAAAAAACGAAAAGATGAAACGGACAAGATGAACTCGATCATGCTGGCTGAACATATTGATTGGGCATTAGAGCAACACTGCATAAGCAGTGAATAACTAATCAGAAAATTTCAGCGACATACAATAATTGATTAACTCATTGGTGGAATCATCATAGCTAGATGTTTGTTCACGGGCTGCCAGCTCTTGCTGTATCTCACTCGCGAGTTGTTTGCCGTACTCCACACCCCATTGATCGAAAGAATTAATATTCCAGATTACGCCTTGCACAAAAACTTTATGCTCGTACATGGCTAACAGAGCACCCAATGTTCTCGGATCCAGGTTTTTAAATAAAATGGAGTTAGTCGGCTTATTTCCTTCAAATATTTTGTGCGGCAACACTTCTTCTATCATATCCGCTGCGTATCCAGCCTCTTCCAGTTCGGCTCTTGCCTCTGCTTCTGTTTTCCCTCTCATTAAGGCACGGGTTTGCGCAAAATAATTTGATAACAATACACAATGCTGCTCACCCAAAGGGTTTTTGCTCTGCGCGGGGATTAAAAAATCCACTGGCACAGGTTTAGTGCCCTGATGAAATAACTGAAAAAAAGCGTGCTGACAGTTACTGCCAGTTTCACCCCAAATAATCGGGCCGGTCAGATAATCTACTCGTTCTCCTTCACGATTAATCGTCTTACCGTTACTTTCCATATCCAATTGTTGCAGATACGCAGGCAGACGCCTCAAATATTGATTGTATGCCATCACCGCGTGACTCTGAGCGTCAAAAAAGTTGTTATACCAGATGCCGAGCAACGCTAGAATAACCGGCATATTTTTTTCTATCGGTGCTGATTTAAAATGCATATCCATAGCATGTGCACCATCGAGTAACTCCTCAAAATGATCCATGCCCAGATAAAGCGCTATAGGCAGACCGATAGCGGACCATAAAGAATATCGCCCCCCGACCCAGTCCCAAAATTCGAACATGTTCTCTTCGAGTATGCCGAATTCGGTTGCCGATTTTTTATTCACCGTCACTGCAACAAAATGACGAGCAACCGCTTTTTCATTACCGGTCAATTCCACAAACCATTGACGCGCACTGTGTGCGTTTAACATCGTTTCTTGTGTCGTGAAGGTTTTTGAAGAAATAATAAATAAGGTGGATTCAGGCTTCACGGATTTTAAAATTTCGGTTAGATGTGTCGGGTCAACATTTGAGACAAAATGCACATTCATGCCTCGTTGCGCATAAGGTTTCATCGAGTCACAGACCACATGCGGCCCTAGATCTGAACCACCGATACCAATATTAACCACGTCAGTAATCAGATGACCGCTGTAGCCACGGAGATGCCCACCTCGTACACGCTCTGTAAAATATCGGATCTGAGCCAGCACGCGGTTTATTTTTGGCATCACATTTTCGCCATCAACATAAACAGGCGAATTACTGCGGTTTCTCAGAGCGGTATGCAAAACCGGACGAAATTCAGAAATATTAATCGGCTCGCCAGAGTACATCTGATCACGCCATTGTTCGACATCTGCTTCTTTAGCCAGATCACACAACAAACGAAAAGTCTCGTCGTTGATTCGATTCTTCGAAAAATCCAGCAAGATGTCATCCATCTGCGTACTGAATTTTTTAAAGCGACTCTCAGACTGACTTGCATCCTGTTCAAATAAATCACGCATATGAACATCTTTTATCTGTTCAAAATGTGCTTCAAGTGCTTTCCATGATGAAAGTTCCGTTAATTTTTGCATAGTTACGACATTTTTATTATCTAGTATCTAGACAAGATTAGCTTAAATTCAGATTTTCACCAGTATACAGGCAATTCCTGAAAATCAGGTATTGTACCCTTAATCTCACATCATAGACTCGGTGCTAATGACAAAATGTGCGTATAAAGCAAATCCTTTACCTTGTATCAGTAAACCCTTAAATACGTTATAATTATCGGCTTTGCAGCATTACCGTAGCAACCTATTTCGTGCCTTACAACTTATGAAAAATACCGCCGAACCTAACTCTAACAAACCGGAAAATGTAAACTCCTCGAATAATTCTTCTGGAGGCAAACTAGCCGGTTTACTTAATACTACAACCACGGACAAACAACTACGCGCAAGAGTGAAGTTATTTGGCACATTGCTGGGCAACGTACTGCTATCAAATGCTGGTGCGAAAGTATACGACGCAGTTGAAAAACTGCGCATTGGTTTTATTGAGCTGCACAAAGAAGAAGATGCGCAAAAAAGAGCACATTTGATGACACTGATCGCGTCACTGGATGAAGAAACTCTGACGCAAGTGGTACGTGCATTCAGTACTTATTTCAGCCTGGTAAATGTCGCCGAAGAGGCATCACAATTACAACAACGCCAACGTCAGATGCGTAACGGTGATGATTTATGGGTCGGTTCTTTTGATTCTGCACTGCGTGATTTTATCGATATGGATATGTCAGCAGAACGCCTGCAAACCCTGCTCGATCGATTAACATACATCCCCGTCATCACCGCACACCCTACCGAAGCAAAACGCCGCAGTATCTTATACGCTCTGCGCCGGATCTTTTTAACCAATGAAAAGCTAAGTGATACGCGTTTAGGCAAGGCGCAACGGCAAGAAGTCATCGATGAGCTGGAAACCCAGATACACATCTTATGGCGAACCAACGAAGTAAGAGAGAGCCGCCCACAGGTCCGCGATGAAATAAAAAATGGTATCTATTATTTCAAAGAAAGTTTGTTTGATGCTGTGCCCGTGGTGTACCGCAATCTTGAGGATCGTATTCGCGACCACTATCCGACCGCACAGATCACCGTACCCAGCTTTCTAAAATTCGGTTCATGGATTGGCGGCGACCGTGACGGCAACCCGAATGTAAAACCAGAAACGACCGAGCTTGCGTTACGCCTCCAATCAAGAACCACGCTACAGGAGTACGTGAGGCGTTTAAACATTACATTCAAACACCTGACACATTCAGACCAGTTGTGCACACCCAGTCGAGAGTTTACCGATAGCCTCAATAAAGATGAAAACATGCGCTTCGATGTTTTTATCAACAATCCACTAGCAAGCACACATTCACCTTACCAGCGAAAAATTGCTTTTATGCGGTTTCGCATACAGCAGAACCTGGATAAAACCCGGGCACTGATCGCTGATAATGAAGCCGATGTTAGCCACTACCAGCACACATACGCCAGCGAAAATGAATTCTTAAACGACTTATTGTTAATCCGTGATTCTCTACACAGTCATGGTGATGAAAAAATTGCGGATCTCGCTATCAAAGACCTGATCAGGCTCGTTGAATCATTTGGCTTTTATCTGATGCACCTGGATGTTCGACAGGAATCAACACGTCACACAGAAGCCGTTGCAGAAATTTTAAAACTCAGCAATACATATATCGATTACGATAGTCTGGATGAAGCTGAACGCATTAAAATGCTTTCTGACCTCATCCAAAATCAGTGCAGTGGGATAAAATTTGATCGCACATTGCTTAACGACTCAAACAAAGAAACACTGGCTGTATTTGATGTCATCGAGAAAATGTACGATGAGGTCAGTCCACGTGCATTTGGCGAATACGTTATCTCGATGACACACCAGGCAAGCCATATACTGGAAGTTTTACTGCTTGCTACCCTGGTCGGCCTCACAGGCAAGAAAGACGAGAACTGGTTCTGCAAAATCAATATCTCTCCTCTGTTTGAAACTATCGAAGACCTTAATCATATCGAATCTGTTCTCTCAGAATTATTCGAAGATGAGACATACAGAACACTGTTAAAAGCCTCTGGCAACATGCAGGAAGTCATGCTGGGTTACTCTGATTCCTGTAAAGACGGCGGGATACTCGCTTCATCCTGGCAACTATTTGAAGCACAGCAAAAAGTCATGAGGCTTGCCGATTCTCACCAGATCGACTGTCGTTTATTCCATGGACGCGGCGGGACTATCGGCCGTGGCGGCGGCCCAACTCATGAATCTATCCTGTCACAACCTGAAGGTACTGTGCATGGCCAGATAAAATTCACGGAACAAGGTGAAGTGTTATCCAATAAGTACAGCAATCCAGAAACTGCCGTTTATGAATTAACACTTGGTGTTACCGGTTTAATGCTGGCAAGCAGGTATCAAATACTGCCTGGCGAATCTACCGCTACCGAAGAAAACATGTCTATTATGCGGGAGATAATGACGTACGGTGAGAGCAGCTACCGCCAGTTAACTGACCATACCGAAGGTTTCCTCGACTATTTTTACGAAGCGACACCCGTGAGCGAAATCGCCCTGATGAATATAGGCTCTCGCCCATCCCATCGAAAACAGGGCGACCGTTCTAAATCATCAGTGCGTGCGATTGGCTGGGTCTTCGGCTGGGCGCAGGCGAGGCAAACGCTACCTGCATGGTACGGCATCGGCACTGCTTTAAATAAATGGGTGGGAGATGACACGACACGTCTGCAGAAACTACGGGATATGTATGTAAAGTGGCCATATTTTAGAGCGTTGTTAAGTAATACAGAGATGGCTTTATATAAAACAGATATCCGGACCGCAAAAGAATATTCTGAATTATGTCTTTCTGCAGAAACGGGCTTGCGTATCTTTGAAATGATCAGAGATGAGCACGACCGAACACTGGAGATCACACTGAAAGTGTCAAACATGACACATCTGTTAGATGATATTCCACCGCTCGCGTTGTCATTGATGCGCAGAGACCCTTATCTCGACCCGTTAAATCACATTCAGATTAAATTACTGAAACGCTACCGTGATGAATCGCTGAGTGAAAAAGAACGTGAAAAATGGTTAAACCCTCTATTGCGCAGCATTAATGCTATAGCCGCTGGCATGCGTAATACAGGATAACTCTGATTATTTACTTCATGATTTAAGTCAACCGTTTTAATTCAACTATTGATACCATAGCGCGATGAATATCATCACTCTAATTGCAGGTGGCGCACTAAGCCTTTTTCTCGCCGTCTTCATAATACGGCTGTTTTACACCATCGTAATCAACATGGTTAATGGTCAAAAATTTCATAATGCATTGGAACAGGAATTCAGCAAATTGCGCTTGAACAGAATGCTCGCTGCACTCGGTATCAATAAAACTGATTATATCTATCAGACTAGCGTAAAAGATATACACCAACAGATGAAGAACTGCTCAGACTGCACGAATACCAATGAGTGCGACGAGAAGTTAGCCAGGCCCGATATCGATGTGACTGAAATTGAGTTCTGTAATAATGAAGCGGATCTAAAAGAAATAAAACGTCATCAATCAGAATCAGCACACGAATAATACGGAAGAAACAAAAAACTTTATAAGCTCAGACTGGGCGGGCATTTTATTGTTAGCTACGAAAAACAAACCCTGAAACTGATAACCGCGTGGGCACAATGAGACGTGCCCACCCTACGCAGATATTTAAGCTACCTGTACAGGTATTTG
>DAOWFN010000129.1 GCA_030637945.1 Gammaproteobacteria bacterium | reverse complement strand
TACCACACTGGAGAGATCGCCGGTTTCGGTACATTAATCTGTGATGAATGCGGAGAGAAATTACATTTCCATCAAGCTGGAAAGATACCGCCTTGTCCTAAATGCCATAAAACGAGTTTTCATCGTATTCAGATTGATTGAGTATAAAGGGAACAAACGTTTAGATTGGGTTCTGAGGTTTTATGTTGCGTTTCGCGTGCGAATGAATTCGCACCTACATTAAAAGCACAAATTATCCCTATACACCTGTAGGTGCGAAAAAATCATCTGGAATTATTTTTCACGTTAGCCCCAGCGGGCTTCTGCATGGATGTAGACGTTAGGGCAACGCAGGAGCGGTTGCCGAGTGAGGCATATGGACATGCCGAATAATTCATTCGCACGAACATGCTAGCAAAATAAGGCAGTGCCTAATATCAAAAATCAACTTTGATCGTTTTACCTCACCATGTTAAATCATCCGGTATTTCATAATCCGAATACGGGTCATTCTCATCAACTGCTTCTTCTACCGCATCATAGATAACAACACGTTTAGCATTACGCCGCTGGATCTTCTCGGCAACCGCTTTTGTCACCAGCTCATAACGTCCTTCTATCCGTGCAATACCTAACTTGCCCTGTACGATCTGCTGCTTCATCTCCGCATTAACAAAGATGCGTTTAACCTTTTTATTATGTTCAAAATTATAGACAATATCACAGCTTTCATCACGCGCTATACAATTATCGGTGATCAGTTGATTGATCTCGGCAGAAATCGCTTTTTGACGTGCCTGTTCTTCCTTCTTCTTATTTAACTCGCGGTCACGTCTGGTTTTCTCATCAGCCGCTTGCTGAAGCTTTAGCTTATTTTTATCGACAAGTTTTTCTTTGTTAGAACGCTGCTGCTTCCTCTGCTGATTTTTCTCTTGCTTGGCTTTGTGAACTTGCTTCTTGCTGACGATACCAGCCTTTAGCAATTGATCTTGAAACGGGTTACCCATCGATACGATCTCGCTTTCTCTCTCATTAATACAAACATTACTTAAATCTATAACGAATCGTATCACGAAAATTTAATGAGAATTACCCACAACCTTTAACTTTTGCTATCCTTACAATTAAAATCATGAACATAGACCAACTAAACAACGAATTCTCATTAGAAGTCGACGGCAACAACCTCTGCTTCATCGCAGGTAAGGGCGATATTCCACGCGTCGAAATCAATAACCAGCATGCCAGTGCTTTAATCAGCCTCCAGGGCGCGCACGTTCTTAGCTGGATACCCGAAGGCGAAGAAGACGTAATCTGGTTATCTGAAGAGGCTAAATTTTCACCGGGAAAATCGGTCCGAGGTGGCATACCCATCTGCTGGCCCTGGTTCGGTGCACACGAAACAAGCTCAGATTATCCAGCCCACGGCTTCGCCCGCACCACAAACTGGCAAGTCATAACCACCGAAGCGCTAAAAGATGGCAGAACCCGTATAAGTTTCACCACCACGCCACAATCAGCAAACGAACAGATGTGGCCGCCTGAAACAAGCGTGCAATACCAGCTAACCGTCGGCAAAAAACTCGAACTCGAACTCATCACGCACAATAACGGCACGCAGCCAATAGAAATAGGGCAGGCATTGCACACCTATTTTAACGTCGGTGAAATCACAGATACAAAGCTGCACGGTCTGGATGATACCGATTACCTGGACAAACCCGACAACTTCAAACGCAAAGTACAACACGGTCCGGTCACGATCGAAGAAGAAGTCGACAGAATCTACCTCGATACCCCCAGTGATTGCGTAATAGAAGACAAAAAATTAAAACGTAACATAGTCATCATCAAATGCGGCAGCCACTCAACGGTAGTGTGGAACCCATGGGAAGAGGTTGCAAAAAAGATGGGCGACCTGGGCGAACTAGGCTATAAAAAAATGCTCTGTGTAGAAAGCTGCAATGCCGCAGAAGACGTCGTAACGATTGACCCGGGCAAGGCTCATCAGCTATGGGTGCAGTACGAAGTACAACGTCCCTGATCAAAATTCGTAAATATTTTCTACTAAATCACCAAATACTCTGCTGCAGATCAATAATAAGCCGATAGAACGCCATATTTACCTATAACAGGCCACATATCTGCAATCCAGCGACTATACTTCTTTAAATGCATTGATTGCCGCAATTCCACTTATTTCCAAATATTTAGCGCGGTGATTTTCAAAAATCTCAAATTTCTAAATTTCATCCTATAGATTTCACCAGGTTCACTGTTATGGATCGCAAAGTTAGTACCGCTTATTTAAAACTAGGTATGTATGTTTCAAAGCTTGATTGTCCATGGGTGAAAACACCATTTCTAATCCAGGGCTTCCTCATCAAAGAGGAAGAAGATATATTTCAATTAGTTAAACATTGCACCTTCGTCTATATCGATACCGAACTCGGTATCGAGGCAGACATGTACTACGACACTACAACCAGGCTGATACAGACAAGACAACGCCTGGCATCTAACAGGCATGTAGAAAACATCATCGATACGGGGAAAAAGACCGTTGATTATAAAGACAAGAGTACAACCATCGAAGAACTGCCCGCAGCAAAAGCCGCATTAGAAAAAGCATCAGAATGTGTAGCGCATTTCGTAGAACACGATTTTAACAGTGGACAGCTAGACATCGTCACTGTAAAAAATGCCGTGTCACCCATACTGGAAAGCATGATCAGAAATTCTGACGCATTTATGTGGCTGGCAAAAATGCAGAAACATGACGAATATACTTATGAACATTCAATACAAAACTGTGCCCTGGGCATCGCATTTGGACGTCACATGGGTCTTAACAAAAGGGAACTGAATACCTTAGCAACGGGGTTACTGCTGATGGACATTGGTAAGATTAGATTACCCAGGGAATTATTGATAAAGAGATCACTGCTGACATCAGCAGAAGTAGAATTGATGCGCAAGCATGTCGCATTTACTGTAGAAATTCTTAGAAAAACAAAAGGCATAAACGAACATATAATAAACATCGCATTAACACACCATGAGAGATACGATGGCAGTGGCTATCCAAATGGCCTGCTCGGCATGCAGACACCCGCCTATGGACGAATGGCAGCGATTATCGACTGTTATGACGCGATGATAACAACGACCGCATACAGAGAGGCGCTACCGGAGCACAAATCACTGCAAAACATCTACAACTTACGTGATAAATCTTTTCAGATAGAACTCGTCGAACACTTCATGCAGTGCATGGGGGTTTATCCAACAGGCTCACTCGTTGAACTATCATCTGGTGAAGTAGGTGCCGTCCTGTCCCAGAATACACAACAAAAACTTAAACCTAAACTAATCATGTTGCTCGATAAAGACAAACATCCTTATAAAAAACAAACAGTTTTTGATCTTACCAAACAGGATACAACACCAGTACATATCTCAAAAAGTCTTGAGAACAATACCTATGGAGTGGATGTTAAACAGATACGGTTATAACAATAAGCAGCAATACTTCCTTCTTATTGCTCAGTGATCGACAGAGTCAGATAACACAATTAAAAACGGCGACCATTACGGTCGCCGTTTTTATTTAAGTGATGATATTTAGAAATACAGATAGACGCCATTCACACTAGTGGCACGAGGCCAAATAACACAAATACAAATATAGACATAAAAACAACAACTAGGGTTAGCTTCCTGGCATCATCCTTTATTATTTCCTTATTTTCCATACATTTCTCCATGTTTCTTCTCATTTAAAATTAGCTTTACCACCTAACGACAACATTGTACGTCCGATGATTTTTAATATCAATGACCTTTATCAAATATTGAACAACAAACGACAAACGGCATGCTTTTTTTAAATACTCAGTATAAATTGTCTTAAATATATCTGCGGCTTAATATCCTTTTACTTACCGTAATCCCACCAATCCAAACCAATAACTTTTTAAAAATTCATATGTTCATATGTGACCCTGATTTAAAGTTCATTTGGCATCGTCCTTTACCTCAATCACCATGGCTATAGTGGCCGTGCCGAACACCACTCAGCAAAGTCTTAAAGTCATCTCCACTGATATGCACCAGGTGTTCGTGGTCACCGGCTTCGAAATAGACATTGGCAAGACTTGTTAGTGCTTCATCAAGAAAGGTTTCGATCTGGTAGGCTGGCCCAAGCGGCGGCACGGCACCGGGTTCGCAGTCGGAAAACAGTTTTGAAAATTCGTTCTCTTCTACGAGTTCCAGCTCCCGGCCGAGTTCCTTGCGCACGTGTTTCATATCGACATAATTGATGGCCGGGACAACCAGCATCGCGTAGCCTGAGGTATCCTTAACGATCACGCCCTTGGCGATGTGATCCTCGGGGACATGAGATGCTTCGGCAGTTTCGTGGCTGGAGCCTGAGTGGGGATGGGATGGCAGGGTGTAATCAACTGCCTTCTGAGTCAGATGGTTTTTTACGGTTTCTGCGATAGCCATGGCTGTCCTCCTATTGTACTAATTGGAAATACGAGAAACTCTGCCACCAGTTTAACGCTAATGGCGTTACTGAAAGTAGAATTAGATTAAATAATTAGCAAAAAAAAATTAAAGGGACGGGCCTGTATTACATTCATTTTAAACTTGCGATTATTCACATTTATTTGCGGAAAAATAATGTTTTGTCTGTATCTCCATAAACAGCTTATCGCATCAAAGCCTGGACAAATAATCCGCCAACGCGTCCAGCTCCTCATCAGATAAAGCTTTAACCTCGGTCACCATCGCCTCGTTAGCGTTTTTGCGATAACCGTCGCGAATCCACTTTAACTGGCGCAGCAGATAAGCATGATGCTGGCCTTTCAGGCTTGGGAAATAGGCAGCATTGTTACCCTGGCCATTTTCGCCATGGCATTGCAGACAGCGTTTTTTATAAATATTTTTACCAAGCTCGATATCTTTACCAGTACCCATACCCGGATTGGGATCTTTCGCCATCGAAGCAATATAGGCAGTTACATCACTGATGCCCTGCATGCCGCCGATCGAAGCAGGGTCAGTAAAGGGGAACATGGTTGGATTTTCACGATTTCTCGAGCGGATGTCCGATAGCTGTTTTATCAGTACATTACGGTGCTGGCCAGCGATTACTGGAAAACTGCCATCTTTTTTGCCCCAGCCGTTTTTCATGTGACAACTGGCGCATAACGGGTAAATTTTTTCACCATTTTCGACATTTGGCGTCAATTCCAACGCTTGTGTAATGTCCTGCGCTATATTAGCATTTGTTGATATAGCGCAAGTCGGCATAAACCCGGTTAATGCTAGAATGCAGCCTGTCAGGAAGCGTCGACGGCAGTGCCGATTTAAATGTCGGCCTAAATGTCCTGTAATCATAATCTTTCACTTAACATGGATTTAAGAGTGTATTTTGCGCATAGCATAATACTCTTAGTCGACGATTATTTAAAACCTAAATCAAACTATGACGTATTTAAAAACAGTTTTACACTATCTAACACTTCTCGTGCTCGCTGTAGCCGTACAGACAAATGTTCAGGCAAAAGTGATTAAAACCATCGAAACCGATGAGGCCGATATCGAAGTACGCGTATTTCCGGCAGAGGGCAACACCCTGTTGTTGGGTTTCCCCTGTGATGAAGGTAAAAGCATCGCTGAAGAAAAGACCGCTATTTCACTTGCTGAAGACGGAGTCGAAGTCTGGATGCCGGATATGTTATCTGGTTTCATGCTGCCCAAAGTCCGCAGTAGCCTGAGTGGTATATCGACCGATACGCTCACGTCAGTTATCGACGCAGCCATTAAAACAGGAAAAAGGGTCTACTTGATCGCCAGTGGTCCAGACACCGAGCTGATACTGCGTGCTGCCGGCCAATGGGAAGCGTTGCATGCAGAAAGCAACAATGAGGATGATAAGAAACTAGCTGGAGCCATACTGATGTTCCCACGGTTATTTAAATCCACACCCGTGCCAGGCAAAATGCCGGAATATGTCGATGCCGTCGGTAAAACCCAGCTGCCTATCATGTTACTCGAAGGCGGGCGCACACCCAGCCGCTGGGGCATCAATACATTAAGTCAGGAACTAAGCAAAGGTGGCAGCCAGGTAACCTCAAAAGTTATCCCTCAAGTGCGTGGTTACTTCTTTAAACGGCAAGATGCGAACAGATCAGAAGACGTCGTCACTTCACAGATGGCAGGACTGATCAAAGTAAGCTTATTCTATCTCGAAGGAAACAAAATCAATGATTAAACGACTCTTCACCTTCGCCATATTGTTCAGCCTGGCGGGTCCATTTTATTCATCATCAGTACAGGCCACCAACCTGAAACCTGTCGAAGGTATCGTTGCCGCACCGGCACTAGTGCTGAAAGACCTACAGGACAAAACTCACGACCTGAAGGACTACAAGGGCCAGGTCGTCCTGGTACAGTTCTGGGCAACCTACTGCGGACCCTGTCGTAAAGAAATGCCATCAATGAATAAGATGATGAAAAAAATGGGCGACGTACCCTTCAAAATTCTCGCTGTCGATATGGGTGAAACCAAAGAAGAGGTCACCCAGTTCGTCAATGAAGTAAAACCCGAATTCACCATACTGATGGATGAAGAAGGCAACAGCATCGCTGACTGGCGCGTATTCGCAGCACCTTCAAACTTCATCATCGACCCCGAAGGCAACATCCGTTACACACTATTCGGTGGCGTAGAATGGGATTCAGACGAACTGATCGAAAAAATAAAAGCCGTAGCAAAAAAATAACCTCGTTTTTAGGGTAACGTTTTTTGTTACCAACCAGGGTTATCAGTTAGCGGCGAGGTCGTCGTAGCGGCGGGTACTGAATTTCTCTCCGAAGTGCGCATAAACTTCGTCAACAGTACGAGGGGCACAGGTCTGGGGATGGAAGATATAATGGTTACTGCTTGCTGCCTCGGGAAATAATTCCACAGCATCCGCCTCAGGACTTTGTTCCAGCGATTGCAAAAAAGTGATGGCCTCGTCGGTACCCAGGAAGTGCGTCAGGTAGAGATCAGTCTCTGTGAGTTCACGGTCGATCGAGTAAGCTAGTATTTGCTGGTTATCACGTACCGTTTCCGCGGCCATTATTGCCGATAAACGGGGGTTCTTACGCAGCGCTAACAGGTGCTGATACATCGATTCGTCGTGCACTATAGGTCGCTGGCGTCCGTACCGGGTCACATAGTACTCGATGTTCGTTGCATAGTCGGCAACAAGACCATACTTTGCACCGTGCCTCTTGAGGGTATTCAGCCAGGTGTCGTGGGTAAACTGGTATATGCCGGTCGCTGAGGAGGTCGCCGACTTAACTGCGGGTTTGAAGTTACTTTCAGTGGCGGCCAGCTTCATCAGGTATGAGAAGTTCACGCCGGTACGCACACTACTCAGACGGATGGCAGCAACGATGCCATGATCAATTCCGAACCTGGCGGCATCACTACGGGCAAGGTTCGTATAGTTCGCTATGATGACAGCAAGTTCGGCATCCTGTAGCTGTTTGGCGGAATCCGGCAGGTACAGGGCGCGGAACTCTGCTATGGATTGCCCGGTACGCAGCCCCTTGAAACCATCCGCCTCTCCCAGGTCAAAGCCAAGTGTCAGCAGATTTTCCTGTTGCTCCTTTACCAGTGGATCAAAAGCGAAATAGCGCTTTTTGGCTCCTGGCTCCGGCATCACCAACAACGGTCCCCATTGCCGCTGACTCGCTTCTATTGCCCTGGCGAAACGGGTCTTCTTTTCCCCCGACCGTGGTTGCAGCTTCTTGCCACTTGCGGGCTGGTGTTCACCGCTCACGATCTGCACTGTCTCCAGTGCACTAATTGCAGACATCTCAGGCTGGTCATTCTCTTTCACATTGCTCTGCGCGTCGTGGAAAACGCTGGTGGAGAGAAGGGATGCGACAGCCACAACGCTTACAGCGGCTACAGTTGCGCGGCTCCACAGACCTGTCGAGCTTGCCTTTGTCAGCGATGACTTGAGGGCACGCAGCTCTTTTTGAATATTGTCACGTTCAGCTTCTACTTCTGCAAATCGCAGATTCAGCAGCTCGAAATCTACCTTATGTATTTCAATTTTGTCTTGCATGGCGGTTCAACCTTACTCAATTCAAACGACACCCATTCCTATTAGCACGGTCACGTTGCCGTATCCTTTGGGACCACCGACTGTCTTGACTACTTGCAGCCCCGATAACACGTGACTTTTATAAATACTTAAGCAAATAACGTACTAACTATTTACCAGCTTATATATTTCATTTAGTTATATACTTTTTCTAATATTATATTGAAGTAATTCTGTAAAATTATCTGTCGGTTTTATTGATTTCTTTACAGTTTCAGGTAACCGATTGGAATATTTGGCAAATAATATTTGGGAATATTTGGGGTCAGAGTAAAAATAGCTAGTGATAGTTTTTACTAAGGTCCCAAACAATATAAGGCGCAACTTTAAAAAAAATAAAATATTTTTCAATAGTTAACGAACTGATGACAATCCGCACACGCGTTTATTACGTTATCAACTTTATAATATTTAGGAGGGTCCAAGCGGGCAAACATTTTTGCTGTCCCGATCTCGCTGACGAATCCTTCGATATGATCGTTTATGACAAACTGATTGGTCTGTTTGTGTCCGCCACTAAGACGTGTCGCGATGCCTTCTAGTTTGTTGAGTTCAGCGATGATCTCTTGCTGCCGGCTGTTGTCTGATGGTGATGCTCCTGCAACTAACTGGCCAAGTTTCCCTATGCTTTCACCCATCCTTCGCATAAGCGCTTCTACTTCTTTTTGTTCCAGGTAGATAAAGTCTTCTGGATAAGTCAGTTCACGAATTTGAGCGCAGCCAATAATGATTGAAGTAATCACTATAGTTAGCAATGTAATGGGTATTACGCGTTTTTTAGGTGTTTTCATTGTTTATTCTCAATTGCATTCATATCGCATTAAAGAGGGCAGTGCCTTTTAATTCTCAGATTCATTTTTTATTTAAAACCATCCACTTTCTCTTCATCAAAATCGATTGCCCTCTGGCTTAGAGTAATCGTGTTTTCAATACCTAACATTCCTTTTTTGAATACTATCTCCATTGATTTAACGTTATCAAACATTGATGGTGATTTTTCTGCGCGTACTATTACGGTTGTTTTTGTGCTGGGTTTCATTTGTGTGTCGTTTGGTTCAATCGACAGAACAGGGTAGGCTTTACCATTATTATCTTTTACTTCTATTAGAGAAATATCGCTCTTGTTAATAGTGATATTATTTCTTGCCTGAGGCGAATAGGCAAGGTCTACATAAAAGACTGTCTGTGTTTTTATCCGTGTGTTTTTTTGTACTTTCTTTTCATACGTTTCGATGACTACTTTATGAAGTTTTATATCCAGGTCGGTGGTTCTAACCTGGTCTTTTGATTTCAGAGGCGCGTTACCGATAGCTTGCCAGCTACCATCTTCTTTTAAGCGCACGCGGGTGCCGTCTTTTGTATTGGCGTAGCGATCTGTTGACAGGAATTTCCAGGTGCCGTTTTTGTTTAGCAGAACTTCGCGGCCGTCTATGTTGATTATTTCTTGTTTGGTTATTTCTGCGTTAGTAATGGGTATGATTAGCAGGGAGGCCAGGGTGATGAATATAGATGGTGTTATTTTCATTGGAAGTGGTTTTGATATTATTTAAAGTAATTAGAGCGGTGTGTTGAGGTTTTATGTAGGTGCGAATGAATTCGCACCTACATAAAAAAACAAAATCAGGATTTTTATCCACCCATACCCATCTTGATGTAACCACTTGGGCAAACTTCTGCGCAGATGTGGCAGCCTACGCATTTATCGTAGTCTGTGGCTACGTAGCGGCCGATGGCATGCTCGCTGTCTTTAACTTTATAGATGGCGTCTTCCGGGCAGTAGATCAGGCAGTTGTCGCATTCGAAACACATACCACAACTCATGCAGCGTCCGGCTTCTTCGATGGTTTGTTCTTCGTTCAGGCACCGGAAACGTTCATCGAAGTTATTCAGAATTTCATCCGCGCCGACCAGTGATTCTGTGCGCCGGTGCATTGGATCGTATTCAAAGTACCCGAGGAATAATTCTTCGTGCGGGATGATTTCGGCATTGGCTCGATCATCGAAGTTGTGGACGGCATAGTTTGAACTATCGGTACCCCAATCATCATAGTGTTCGTCCTGTTTAAATTCTTCTGGTTCCAGGTGTCTGGATCTCAGTTCATCGAGAAGATTGAAGTGATGGCTATCGACCTTGGGTCTTTTAGGAATTTCTTCTTCATCCAGATAGCTGTCTATGCTGTCTACGGCGACGGATGCCTGACCGATGGCGGTTGTTAACAGATGTGGTTTGACAGCATCACCGGCGACGAAATGTCCGGGTTTGTCTTTTACGCAGTAGAGTTTGTCGGAATCGATCAGACCCCAGCCATTGTCGAAGTCTTCTATGCCTTCATAGTTACCTGTCTGACCGGTGGCTGCAACTATGAGGCTGCACTCGATGTCGAACTCATCACCATCATTTTCCATCTTACCGTCGGTCCATTTCACCGGCTGCACGCGTAGTGCTTTGGCCTGACCATCCTCATCTTTGATGACTTCTATCGGCGCCAATCCATCGTGGAACTCAACGCCTTCGTGTAATACTGCGTCGAGTTCGTGTTTGGTGGCGGGCGCATCTGTAACAAGGCGGCGATAAACGATCCACACATCACCGCCCTGACGTTTAGCGACCGATGCAACATCGTGCACGGTGAATCCGAGGATGACATTTTCTGGCCGGTCTTTTTCGTGGTGGTGTTCGATGTGACCGATACGTCGTGCTACGGCGACAACATCCATCGCGGTATCACCGGCACCGACTACCAGTATGCGTCCACTGAGATATTTAAGCCGGCCTTCGTTGAAAGCGCGCAGGTAAGACATACCATCGACGCAATTAGGTGCATCAGCGCCAGGTATCGGCAGGTTTCTGCCGGTAGTGGCACCGATCGCCCAGAGGATAGCATCGTAGTCTTTTTCAAGTTGTTCGACTTTTACGTCTTTACCTACTCTAGTATTAAGTTTAACTTCAACTCCTAAGTCTATGATTCTACTAATTTCACCTTCAAGTACCTCGCGCGGTGTACGATAACCGGGGATGCCAAATACTGCCATGCCACCGAGTTCTGCGTACTCTTCAAAGATGGTGCAATCGTGGCCTTTCAGTCGCAGGAAGTAGGCGGCGCTCATACCGGCGACGCCGCCACCGATAATGGCGACCTTTTTGCCGGTAGATTTGCCCGCTTCGAGCAGGCTTAGTTTGTGCTCTAAAGCCCAGTCGCCGACGAATTGTTCTACCGAGTTGATGCCGATGGGGTCTTCCACCTCATTACGGTTACAGCCGTCTTCGCAGGGGGCGGGGCATACTCGACCCATCACTGAAGGAAAAGGATTAGACATGGTCATGCGTTTGAATGCATATTCCTGCCACGGTGATCCGTCAGCGGGTTTGTCCATACCGCGTGCGATGGTCAGCCAACCCCGGATATCGTGTCCTGAAGGACAGCTGCCCTGGCAAGGCGGTGTTTTGTGTACGTATGTAGGGCAGATATAAGACAGGCCTGATGAAACCACATCTTCGATCCAGCGCCCATGGTCGGAATCGTTATCTTTGTAGCGTCTAAACGTTAGATTAGGGTGGTCACCACCTACAACACTTTTATTGTCTGCCATTAGATATTCCTACAAGTTGTTGTGCCTTCGCACAAATAGGCTAGGGCAGGACTGTCAATCTGACTAAAGAATAAGTGATTTCCATATCAGCATCAAGGTATTGAGAAAATCATTTTCTGGTTAAGAAAATACTGGCTATAAAAAAACAGGAATGACGAAATCAATGGGGATAGGCGCCTTAGATCTGTTACCGGCGATGATACAATATCCGCGCTTATTGCCTATCTTATTTTCTATCTTCCATATACATATGCTGCTCGAATTAATTGACTTAACGCTGCTTCAGATCGTCTTATCCATCTGCATTATCTTTATTGCCTACACCGTTAAAGGCTTATCTGGTTTTGGAAGCGGCCTGATTGCAATTCCTCTATTGGCTTTCATGTTCCCATTAAGCTTTATTGTGCCGGTGCTCGGATTGTTAAGTTACAGTGGCACCGTGATGCAAAGCTTTCATCTGCGCAAACAGGTAGCCTGGCGGGATATGCTGCCTTTGATCCCTTTTTCCTTGCTCGGAATCATCATTGCTATCTGGTTATTGGTGAACGTTGATGCAAATAATCTGGTGATGGCACTGGGTATCTTCGTGTTGCTGTACTCTGTTTATTCATTGTTATCACTTCCCGTACGTGTCGGCAGCAGATCATGGGCGATTGTTGCCGGTTGTGGTGGCGGCATGATAGGAGCGTTATTTGGCACCGGTGGTCCATTTTACGTCGTGTATTTGAAAATGCGCCGATTAAATAAAAGTCAGTTTCGCTCTACGATTGCGATGATTTTTTTAGTAGACGGTGGCGCACGTATGACAGGCTACGCGTTAAACGGTTTATTTACTTCACAGGTTTTGTGGTTAGTACTTACCTTATTACCTGTTTTGTTTTTAGGCATGTATGTCGGGCATCATCTACATATCAAGATTGATCAACAACGATTTAACCAGCTTATTAGTACGTTACTGATGGTGAGTGGTATGATGTTAATCGTTAAATCTATGTCTGGATAATACTTATGTGCAAACTTCTAATTGACTGGTCGCCTTCAGAATCCGCTATGGATTTACTCAAACTAAATGGCGTTGGTAGCGAACAAATACAAAATTCGCTCGCTTATTTAAAAGCTCAATCTGAACTATCAAATATCGTCGATATTGATGGTTACGATAACTGGAATGCTTTTTTTATTATGTTTTGTGTGAAAGCGAATAAAGTACATGATGTTTGAAGGGTTAGTTTAATTTATGTAGGTGCGAATTCATTCGCGCGACGCAATTTCATATTCCACTTCCGCGTGCGAATGAATTCGCACCTACATAGAAACATAAAACTATCTATTATCTTTGTTAATAATCCTTACAATATAAATTATACATTTTCATTTTCTGAGGTTACACATAATGGACATTGAAGCAGAATCAAAAATTATTCAGAGTTTTGTTGATAAAGGCAATTATCATGCCGCGATGAACATTGCTATTTCTGCTTTGAATGATTGTCGTAGAAAAGAAGACCAGCTAGGGATTGATGTGTTTCTTGGGGTTATTAGAGGCATTGCTGAAACCATGACTGAGGAGTTTGGGAGTTAGCGGTTTTTATGTAGGTGCGAATTTATTCGCACGCAGGTATGTCATATTCCACGTCCGCGTGCGAATAAATTCGCACCTACATAAAACTTAAAATAACAACGTTTACTTCTAGTACAGTCATCACAATGTTTCAAATAATCCGCAACTGGTTAGACCACCGTATTATCAAACGCTCTAATGTCACTCAGGCACAATGGGATAACGCATTTGCATTACTGCCCTTATTGGCCGGCTATACCGAAGATGAAAAAAAATCACTGCGTGAACTGACCATTATATTTTTACATCGCAAGGTATTTGAGGGCGCTGATGGTCTTGTTGTTACTCGACCGATGAAGTTGATTATTGCTTTACAAGCCTGTATCCCGATATTAAAACTTGGACTAGGCGCTTATGAAGGCTGGATTTCGGTTATTGTTTATCCGGCCGGGTTTGCGCCCGAGCGTGTCGTTATGGATGAATTCGGCGTACAGCACAGGGTGCAATCCAATCTGGCGGGCGAGGCCTGGCAACGCGGGCCTGTGGTATTAGCCTGGAATGATGCTGAACACGCCGGCATCATCGATGGCCATAATTTAGTGATCCATGAGTTTGCACATAAGCTTGATATGCAAACGGGTAATGCTAATGGTTTCCCACCGTTACACGCAGGCATGAGCTCATCCGTATGGTTTAAGACCTTGAGCGAAGGTTTTGAAGATTTTGAGCGCAAATGCAGTAAGGGTAAACATATTGGTATCGATTGTTATGCAGCGGCTTCACCGGCTGAATATTTTGCTGTGCTGAGTGAGGTGTTCTTTGAACGGCCTGATGTTATTTTTAAGCATTATTCAGACGTTTATGGACAACTGCGGGAGTATTATCGGCAGGATCCGTTAAATCGGATAAATAAAACAAATTGATAAGGGGGCTTGGGGGATAGCAGTTTTATGTAGGTGCGAATTCATTCGCACGCGGACGTGGAATATGACATACCTGCGTGCGAATGAATTTGCACCTACATAAAAACATACCAACCTACCATTTATCGTATAAAACACGTATCAACTTACGGATTTATTGTGTAACGCCAAACTTGCCTAAACGTACCCTCGTTGTTATTAGTTGAATCCATTTCT
>DAOWFN010000221.1 GCA_030637945.1 Gammaproteobacteria bacterium | reverse complement strand
TATAACAATACTCAATACCGGGACTGAGTGCTACGTCACTATAATCAACGCCAGTGACATTATTTACAATCAGATTCCCGTCTCTGTATACTCTGTAACCTACGACGGCAACATTATCAGTAGAAGCATCCCAAACAAGATTGATCTGGGTTGAAGAATTAACAATTACGATTAAGTTCTCTGGAGTGGAGGGAGGCGTAGTATCTTCTGAAGGAGGTGTAGTTGAACCACCGCTACCCCCACCGAAACATCCAGTGAGTGATAATACGAGCAAAATAGGTAATATTGCACGATTTATGGTTCTTGAATTGTTTTCTAGCATGACTATCATCCCCCCAACTAGCCACTACCACACCCTCATCAAACCATGGGTGGTAGTTTATGATATTGATGTTTATCAATTTTTCTTTCGAAATAAAGTGTTTAAAAATTGATGTTTGAGGGTTTAATCTCTTAAAGGCAGTATCGAAATTTTTACTAAACTCTGGATAGCAGATTTTTTGCTCAGCTAGCGCAACTTCGATCACTGAAGAGCTACGTATCGAGATGCTGAATGCCAGACTGTTTAGAATTTATTGTTCAAAACTGTAAGGTAGGGTTTGAGCTGCTACTGATCAGGTATCTATTATTTTTAGACAATTAGTTAGTTGCTAATTAATCTGACTCTAAAAGAACGTCCTTTTAATTTTCCTTCAGTTAACTTTTTCAGGGCTGGTTTAATAACACGCTTGTTGATGGCGACAAAAGCCTGGTTATCAAAGATATGAATCTTGCCAACCTGTTTTCCTTCGATACCATTTTTACCCGTCAACGCGCCCAGGATGTCACCGGGTCGAACTTTCTGTTTTTTGCCACCGTCGATCTGTAAAGTTGCCATCTCAGCCTGGTTTGGCGTTTCGTCCAATAAGCTGCTCGGTGGTAGTGTTTCGCTTCCTATGATTCTATCTAAATAATCACCGAGCAGGGCGACTTTGTAGCTTTCCTTGTCGCTATACAGGGAGCAGGCGATCCCTTTGTTGCCGGCTCTTCCCGTGCGACCTATACGATGAATGTGAACTTCAGTATCACGCGCGATGTGATAGTTGATGACAAGATCGATAGAGTCAATATCCAGGCCACGTGCCGCTACGTCGGTAGCGACGAGGATTGAAACACTTTTATTGGCAAAGCGCACGAGCGTCTGATCACGCTCTCTTTGTTCGAGGTCACCATGCAAAGCAATAATGCTAAAACCATAATCAGCTAGTTCGTCAGCAATTTCCTGAACTTCTCGTTTAGTATTGCAAAAAATAACAGTGGATTCTGGGCGATGTTGCAGTAATAGTAAGCGTAGTGCTGTTAAGCGTTGATCATTATCATTAACTTTATAGAAATGCTGTTCGATAACAGTGTCATCGTGCGTAGGCGATATCTGCACCATGACTGGATCGGACATGATGCGTTTAGCAATAGATTTTATTTGATCGGGAAAGGTTGCACTAAATAGCAAGGTTTGTCGTTGTTGGGGTATCTGTCCGATGATATTGTCTATTGCAGATTGAAATCCCATCTCCAGCATGCGATCTGCTTCATCAAGAATAAAAGTGTTTAAGTGATCTAGTTTCAATGTGCCTTTACGCAGGTGATCTTCTATGCGGCCAGGTGTACCTACAATAATGTGTGCGCCATGTTCTAATGAACCCGCCTGTGGCCCAAATGGTGTACCACCACATAAGGTTAATGCCTTAATATTATGAATCGTCCGTGCCAGTTTACGAATCTCTTTAGTGACTTGATCGGCGAGTTCGCGTGTCGGGCATAGGATTAATGCCTGTATATGAAAATGTTTTACTTCTAGTTTTTCCAGCAGACCAAGACCAAATGCAGCCGTTTTTCCTGATCCTGTTTTCCCTTGTGCGATGACATCCTTACCCTCAAGAATATAGGGAAGGCTCTGTGCCTGTATAGGTGTCATTGACTCATAACCAAGAGACGTAAGATTTTTCAGTAAAAAATCATGTAGTCCGAGTGAGGAAAAGTCTGTATGTTTCAATGTGCTTACCTAGTAACTATATTGGTCTGATTTGCGGGACGTAAAAAAACCTCGACATAGCGAGGTTCTTTTACGAATTGTCTGGTGAGTTCTTACTTAGCTACAACGTTGCTAGCCTGCAGACCCTTTGGACCGTTCTCTACTTCAAATGTAACTGCCTGACCTTCGTTAAGCGTTTTGAAGCCGTCACCTTGTATTGCATTGAAATGAACGAATACATCTGCACCGCCATCGTCCTGAGAAATAAATCCAAAACCTTTGGATTCGTTAAACCATTTTACTGTACCTGTAGCCATATGAGTATTACCTGATATAAATTAATTAGTTACTAACGGGCATAGCCTACCAGTTTCAAAGCAAAAAGGGGAGTACAGATAAAATAAAAATTAAAGGTAATGACATCGCTTTTTCTGTTCATATTTTGATTATCCTGTTTCAATGACAGTGATACCAGGTATTAATACTTCCTGCCATGGTGCATTTTTATCTAATGGACCATGAACCCTTGTTTTTACTCTAGAAATTCTGTCTACTGTGTCCATCCCATAAATGGCTTCATCAAATACGCAATACTCTCAGCCACTGGACGTTTCTTCTGTATGATGTAGTGTTTTATTGTCTGTTGTATGGATAAAAATTTTTTGACAGTTTTTGGTGTTCTGTCAGGATATAACTAAAAAATAACTGTGTCTTTGGTAGTGTCTGTTTTTATTTTGGACTGTAGGCACTGGCATTGTTTGAAAGTACGATGCAGATTATTATTAGAATGTATTTAAAATGTCTGGTGATGGGCTGTACCATTTCCTTCATCATTAAGAATGATTTTTTACAAAAGTGTCTATTTGAAGCGTAACTATAGTTGAATTAAACTAAGCTTTAGCACTTAATTCCGATAACATCAGTTGTTAAAACAACTCCTTTATTTTATTACCTTCAACGGAGAAAAAGCGTAATGGGCAGAGCCTATCAAAACCGTAAAGAGTCGATGGCGAAGACATCTGACGCTAAAGCCAAAGTTTATAGTAAATATGGCCGTGTAATATATGTATGCGCCAAAGAAGGTGGCACTGACCCAGACGGTAACCTGGCATTGCGCGGCTTGATTGAAAGAGCAAAAAAAGATCAGGTGCCAAGCCATGTGATAGAAAAAGCCATTAAAAAAGCTGAAGGTGGTGGCGGTGAAGATTTCTCAGTCGCACGTTATGAAGGCTACGGACCAGGGGGTTGTATGGTTATTGTTGATTGTTTAACAGATAATCCAAATCGTACCTTCGGTGATGTGCGTCAGTGTTTTACCAAGACAAAATGTAAGATCGGAACAGAAGGTTCTGTTATGCATATGTTTGACCACACAGCTATTCTGGTATTTAAAGGTGATGATGAAGAGGCTGCATTAGACGCACTCATGATGGCGGACGTCGATGTGACCGACATAGAAAGTGCCGACGGAAAAATTACCGTCTTTGCACCTAATAACGAATATTTTAAAGCAAAAAAATCATTAACTGATGCATTGGGTGAAATTGAATTTGAAGTTGATGATATCCAATTTCTACCAACCAGCACGTCACCGATATCAGGCGATGATGTAGAAATGTTTGATAAGTTTATGGAGATGCTCAACGATTTAGACGATGTTCAGAATGTGTATCACAACGTTGAATGATTTGTATAAATCTAAAACCTTTCTCAGGTAGGTGCGAATTCATTCGCACAATGGTGCCAGAGTGTGCGCTCGTCGTGCGAATGAATTCGCACCTACATTTAAAAACGTGCCAACAAACATCTTGAAATATTGAATTAGATAAATATCTTATCAATTTCTTTTTTATGCGTTCGGATCAATTTTTTCGCTTCCTGCGCAAGTAACGTAATATTACCTTTTGATGCATTGTCCATATCATCAGATGCTACGGATAAACTTGTCTGTAGACGTATGTAGTTATCACCTAATAGTAGTTTCATCTGGTAATTGGCGGCATCGCTGACACCATCGAACATGCAGCCTAATACGGGGATCATCCAGCCGATTTTTCCCCAGTCTTTTGCTTCATCGTAGGGGATAGGGCGAACTAATTCACCAGTACCTATCGAAACAAGTTTGATCTCTTCACCCGGGAAGATCTTCATGGCTTCGACATAAGCAGAAACAGAAGGGTTGTTGATGAAAACGCCACCATCGACCAGTGCCCTGGTCGCACCATCAACCGGAATTAATGCAGGTTCAAAAAAAGTGGGGGCGGCTGAGGTCGCCCTTGCTACATGTCTCATTTCTACAGATTGGAATTTATCTGACCAGCTTTTGAAAAAAACGGGTTCCCTATTTTGAATATCGTAACTTGATATCAGGACATTTTGTATCGCTGAACATAATGCTTCGTTGCCAAAATATTCATCTAATATGTTTTCTAATCCATCTTCAGAATATTTTTCATCACTTAGTCCGCCTGTCGAGGTCATACCTTTCCAGAACGATCTGGAAAAAATTTCTCCGCCTCGATCCTGGTATATCTTTGAAAGGTCTTTCGCTGAGTACTGAGGTGAGCCTTTTCCATCGTCTTTACATAGACCAAGCGCGAGGATGCCGCCTGTCGATGTGCCTGCGATTAGATCAAACATATCAGCAGTTTTTTTGCCCGTTTTCTTTTCGATATCGGCAAGGACTAATGCTGGTATCAAACCTCGTATGCCGCCACCATCTAGTGATAATACGTATTTCATTTATTATTTCCCTATTGTTTAATTGTTAATTTGAAACAGTCGATTCAATTTCAAACCTGAAGGCAGAGTGACAGGAAACGCAGTTTCCCAGGAGAGTGCTTAACTGTGCAAGAGCATGTTCACCATCACCTAACTGCTCAGCATCAAGTGCTAACTCGTCAAATTTTGCATGTGTGTCAAAACCCAGCTTTTTAAATGTTAGGGGGAGCTTGCCGACCAGTGAACCGGGCATTGCAGCCTGTGCATTACGGCCAGACTGACGAGCCCCTTTTGTAATTTGTTCCATATCATCATCTGTGATGCCACTGGTTATCTGTTGCACACTTTGCAGAAATACCCGCATCTCAGAAAGAACGAGGTCTCTTTCACTTTTAGTTAGCTGGATCGCTGTCCGACCATCGGTTGCCTCAACGATTTTTCCCTGCACGATAAATTTGTATGCGATACCTGTCGTTATTAGTGACAGCGCAATTACGATAGACCAGCATGATTTACACATTCTTCACTCCATTTTTTTACTATCTGAATTTGGTTTGTTGGGTTACACAAGAATCAAATAACACAATGCAGCAATAATAACTGCGCCGCAAACATTTAAAACGATGCCTTCTCTAGCCATTGTTTTTGTCGTAAAAAATCCACTGGCATAAACGATACTGTTAGGTGCGGTCGCTACCGGCATCATAAAAGCGCAGCTGGCACTGATAGCGGCGGGAATCATTAATAGCCTGGGATCAATATTCGAGCCCATTGCGGTGGCAGCCAGGACAGGCATCAACAAGACGGTGCTTGCTGTATTACTCGTTGTTTCTGTTAGAAAAGTTACGCCAAGACAGATTGCAAATATCATGACTAGTATAGGTAGCGTTGACAGGTCTGATAAGTTTTCTGCAAGGGTAGCGCTCAGGCCGGAAACGCCAAACGCTTTTGCCAGCGTTATTCCACCGCCAAATAATAACAGGATGCCCCAGGGGATAGTGGTTGCTGTTTTCCAGTCGAGAAGTTTCTCATCTTTGCGATTTTCACTTTCGTAACCGGCAGGAACCAGGAACATTATTATTACAGCGATGAGTGCCACAGATGCATCGTTCGCTGCTGGCAGGTCCAGCCAACTGCTCCAGCCGCCAAAAGGTTCTTTTCTTGTAATCCATGCAGATGCTGTAAGTGCGAAGATAATCATGACGCGTTTTTCTGTCTTGCTCCATATACCAACGTCTGGCATCTCGAATCCGCCGGTATAGGTCAGTTTTCTTGTCAGCCACAACCAGGTCATCGGAATCATGCACAGTACAACGGGTACGCCCCAGGTCATCCACTCGGTAAAGCCAATATTTTTGTTGAACTGTTGTTCATATACCTGCATGAACACCAGGTTTGGTGGTGTTCCGATAGGTGTGCCGATACCGCCGATACTGGCAGCAAAAGCGATGCCTAACATTAATGGTACACAGAGGGCTTCGTCTTTTGCCTGATTGGCGACAGCAAGCCCGACAGGCAATAACATTAAGGTGGTGGCGGTGTTTGATATCCACATGCTCAACGTTGCGGCGGCAACCATGAAGCCGAGCACGAGTTGTTTGCTGCTCCTATTGCCAAATAGATTGACCATGAATAGAGCGAGTCGCAGGTGGGCACCACTTCGTTCCATCGATTTAGATAATATGAAACCACCGAGCAATAACAGGATAAGCGGGCTGCCGTAGGATTGACCAACTTCGTTTGCAGTGAGTACGCCGCTTATCTGAAAAACAGCTAATGGCAATAGAGACGTTACCGGGATAGGTACTGGTTCGAACACCCACCAGATGATACATATGATGGCCACGGCGGCGGTTATAGCTAATGCGCTGTTGTCTATTGTTGCTGATGTATCTATCACCAGGAAATACGTTAATAGTGCCGCTAATGGACCGGCGAATAGTGTGATGATTTTTGTGTTCACATGCTGTTTTTTATTATGAGTTGTTTGTAGGGTGGGCAATATTTTCTGCCCACCATACAGGTTGATTCTTGATTAATCCCACGAGAAATCAGCCGGTGGTGTTTCTGCCGGGCGATATTTAAGTTGTAAACCCTTCAAAAAGTTGCGCAATATTTGATCTTTGCATACTCGATAGTGTTTATGGTCCTCTCTACGGAAGAAGGCGCTTAATTCATGCTTGCTGATTACCAGGCCAGCTGATTTTAAAATGGCTAATGTCTCTTCTTCTTTTAAATTCAATGCAATTTTTAGTTTTCTGAAGATGATGTTGTTGTTTAATTTTGCCTCCGGCTTGGGCTGAGGGCCATCTCTTTTTCCTCGTTTATGGTTTATCAGACCATTTAGAAAAATAGCCAATTGAGAATCGTTACAAGCTTTATAAGCCGGGTCATCATCTTTTTTCAACCAGTCGCTGATCTGTTCCCGTGTTACTTTGTAATCAGCCAGGCTGAAAATAGTGATCATTTTTAAATCGTTAAAGTCGAAGATGTAGCGGATCCGACGGAGGATATCGTTATTAGTCATGAATATTATTTCTTTATAGCGGCCAGAGTTTAAAGCCGAGTAAGGTAAATTGTATGGTTAGTAAAATACACAATATTGTTGTTATCGTGTACAGAGGTTTAAGACTTATTTTGAAATTAATGGATATAAGATATTTAAGCCCGATATATGAGCCAACAAGTGTTAATAAAAAAGCACATTCGTTGGCAATAAGTAAGGTTAATAGCGGCAGGGCTGTAACACCCTGGGCATCTGTTTCACTTCCTCTGATTATAACCATCAGAAGAAAAAGGCCTAATGCCATACCGATATAGGGGAAGTTAATGGTTTTCATTTTATTTTTCTTTGGTGTTACTCTTCTTGTTATGAAACGTATTGTTTCACATATTGAGCAAATGAACCAAATTTTGATTATTACGTCTATAAATTAGTTATACAGACGTTGTACTTAAAAAAATAAAAACGGTCGTATTATGTCAGATGAGCAGAGGAATAAAGATCAGGATGCTCTTGATTATCATCAGTTTCCCATTCCCGGGAAATTACAGATCAGTGCAACCAAAGCATTAGCAACACAACACGATCTATCACTGGCGTATTCACCCGGTGTGGCCTCAGCCTGTACTGCAATTCATCTAGACCCCGATAAAGCTGCCGATTATACGATCCGATCAAATCTTGTCGGTGTCATCACCAACGGCAGTGCGGTACTTGGCCTGGGCAATATCGGCCCCCTGGCTTCCAAACCGGTGATGGAGGGAAAGGCGGTACTGTTTAAACGTTTTTCTAATATCGATGTGTTCGACATCGAGATCGACCAGCCGGATATCGATAAATTTGTTGATACGGTCGCTGCCCTTGAACCGACTTTTGGCGGTATTAACCTCGAAGATATAAAAGCACCGGAATGTTTTGAGATCGAAAGGCGTTTGCGTGAACGGATGAATATCCCCGTGTTTCATGATGATCAGCATGGCACAGCAATCATTGTTACTGCGGCAATTCTTAGTGGGCTAAAAGTTGTTGGTAAAAAATTAAAGAATATCAGGGTCGTTACTTCAGGTGCGGGCGCTGCAGCACTGGCGTGTCTGAATCTGTTAGTCAGTGCGGGTTTGCCGCTTAAAAATATTATTGTAACGGACAGAGCGGGCGTGATCTACAAGGGTCGCAAGCAAGACATGGATCAATGGAAGGAAGTATACGCATCAGAGAACAAGGCACGAACATTGTCGGAAGCGCTTGTTAAGGCCGATGTATTTCTCGGTCTATCTGCGGCTGATGTATTAAAGCCGGAAATGTTGAAGGTGATGGCTAAAAAACCGTTAATTTTAGCGCTGGCGAATCCAACGCCAGAAATTTTACCTGAACTTGCACAAGAAATAAGACCTGATGCCTTGATATGTACAGGCCGTTCCGACTACCCGAATCAGGTAAACAATGTTTTGTGTTTTCCTTTTATTTTTCGCGGTGCATTAGACGTTGGCGCAACAACGATCAATGAAGAGATGAAACTTGCCTGTGTTAATGCGCTATCAGACCTCGTGCAAAAGGAAGTTTCAGATGCGGTATTACAGGCATACGGCGGCGTGCCGGATAAATTTGGTGCAGAATATTTGATCCCCAAACCTTTTGACCCAAGGCTGGTCGTTGAATTGTCACTGGCTGTGGCAAAGGCAGCGATGGACAGTGGTGTTGCCACTCGGCCGATTAAAGACTTTCGTGCTTACCGCGATAAATTACATAATTTTGTCTATCGCTCTGGCTTCTTCATGCGTCCAATTATGGAAAAAGCGAAAGGCAGTAATAAAAAACTGGTCTATGCAGAGGGTGAAGAATTACGTGTGTTACAGGCCGCTCAACAAGTAGTGGACAACGAAATAGCACGGCCTGTCTTAATAGGTAATCACGATATCATCGTAGAAAACATGAACAAACTGGGGCTGCGTATAAAAGAAGGTTTTGATGTAGATATCGTAGATCCTCAGCATAATCCATCTTCTTCTGACTACGCCGATTTCTACCACGGACTAATGGGGAGGAAGGGGGTGACACCGGGGGCGGCAAATCATATAGTACGTAACCGTAACTCTGTTCTGGCTGCTCTAATGGTTAAGCGCGGAGATGCAGATGCGATGATCGCAGGTGTTATCGGTGGTTTTACACGCAGCCTGAATAATATTCTCAATGTGGTCGGTAAAGCCGAAGGTATACGCCAGGCTTCGACCATCGTTGCACATCTGCTGCCGACTCAGACGATTTTCATCTGTGATGCACATGTGACTAAAAATCCTACGACGGAAGAGATCGTCGAAACGACACTGCTAGCTGCAGAAGAGATACGTTCATTTGGTATTGAGCCAAAGATTGCACTGGTATCACATTCTAATTTCGGCGCATCGGAAGATGATTCTGCCAGGAAGTTAAGAAAAGCCGTTGCGATATTGCATGAGATAGAGCCAGACCTTGAAGTGGAAGGTGAGATGCATGCTGATGCTGCTTTATCTGTTGAATTAAGAGACCGTTTATATCCAAGCTCCAGGCTTAAAGGCGTGGCTAACCTGCTTGTTATGCCTAATGCCGATGCAGCTAATATATCTGTAAGTTTACTGAAAACCCTGGGTGGCGGTGTAACAGTTGGCCCTATATTGATGGGCATGTCGAAATCCGCGCACGTAGTGGCGCAGGCGATTACTGTGCGTAATCTGGTAAATATGAGTGCGGTTGCTGTAGAGCACGCCATGCGCTAGAAGGTAATTGACGCAAATAGAAACTAAAATATTTAAGGATCATGTCATCCTGAACGACCATGTAGGTGCGAATTCATTCGCACGCAGGTATGTCATATTCCACGTCCGCGTGCGAATGAATTCGCACCTACATAGGGCTTAATAATATAAACTTCCCATTTTCATTCACTACTTAATAAATCGTTATGGCAGTTCAGTGGTACCCGGGGCATATGAACAAAGCCCGCCGCATAATCAAAGAGACCATGTCTGATGTGGATCTGGTTATCGAGGTCATGGACGCTCGTATTCCTTTTAGTAGTGAAAACCCCATGGTTGCTGAATTGCGTCAGCATCGACCTTGCATCAAGATTTTAAATAAAAGTGATTTAGCTGACCCTGTCGTTACCAAGTTGTGGTTAAAGCACTTCGAAAAGGAACAGGGCGTAAAGGCGCAGGCCTTGTCCGTTCTGGATAAATCAAGAACAAAAAACCTGCCTGAGCTGTGTCGTAAGCTGTTGCCAAATCGTGATACTGCAGCGAAATACCGGCGCGTTATGATTATGGGTATTCCCAATGTTGGCAAATCAACCTTGATCAATACGCTTGCCGGTAAAACGCTGGCGAAAGTTGGTGACGAGCCTGCGGTGACTAAAGTCGTTTCATCAGCGCAGCAACGCATTATTTTAGAGGGCGGAATTGCGCTTTCTGACACGCCGGGAATTTTATGGCCAAAGATTGAAAACGAAAATAGCAGTTATCGTTTAGCGGTCACTGGTGCAATAAAAAACACGGCGATAGATTTTGAAGACATTGCCTTGTTTGCCGCTGATTATTTAATCGATGCATACAGTGAATTAGTGATTAAACGTTATAAATTAAAACAGTGCCCGGCAACAGGCATTCGATTACTGGAAGAGATCGGACGACGGCGTGGATGTTTGCGAGCGGGCGGTATAATCGATATCCAGCGCGCATCTGAAATTCTTATTCACGAAATCCGTAGTGGCTCTTTAGGTGCGCTCAGTTTTGAGACGCCGCAGATGATTGCTAAAGAGATAGAGAAAGATGTCGAGTTATAGATTATCAGAGCTGCCTTAACCTAAGCTAACACTGCGTTGACGTTTCTTTTTTAACTGCGGCGGTTTTTTCATCTCATGCTGTTGGACGTTTTTATGCTCATCCATCTGCTCGACGTATGCGATGACCTCAGGTGTGTATACGCCACCGATGACGATACCTGACAGGTATATGAGTACATAAAATGTGTAGCTTATAGCTCGTTTTAACATAACATTCACCATTACAACCAGTTTGTTCGCATTTACAGTGAATAAATGCAATATACAAGCCAATAAACATAAATTCAACGTTATCAGTAAGTTAAAATAATCTGGCTTTTTTAAGCGGTATTTTGGTGATCAAACTGTAAAGTAATCGTTACACTAGTCGGCTTATTTAAATATCTTCAGTTAGGTGGTTACAGGGAATTATCATCGTCATCATAAACTGACATGATCTGGCTGAGTTCGTCGACAATCTGATCTATTTCGCTACCATTGAAGTCAGACAGCTCTTCAAGTTTATTGCCGTTTTTAGCATTTTTTAATAGATCATTAACCTGAGAGCAGCCTTTTTCGCACAGTGTCTCTATCTTGTTTATGGCTTTTTTAGAAAGCTCGGGCTTATTTGAGTTCATTGGAAGGGTTTGTGAGTCTGGCTTAAATATTGATGTGAACGCATCTCGATAAGTCGGCTGCTGGTTCGATGAAAGGCAAATTCTAACATGCGCCCCTGATAAAGGTTTTCCGGCTCGGCCTCAGCGCTGGCGATTAATTTTACATTTCTATCATATAACTCATCGATCAGATAAATAAACCGGCGTGTTTTATCATCACTGTATTCATCCATTACAGAGATGTTGCTAAGGATTACGATGTTAAATTGTTGGGCTAGTTCGATATAGTCCTGCGCGGCTCTGGGTGCGGAGCAGATGACTTCAAAATCAAACCAGACGATTTCATCGCTGCATTTTATCGTTTTGATCTCTCGATTAAGAATGTTCAGCATTTTATTCTCAACGACGGGTGTTATTGCCAGCTCCTGCATTCTCAGTGACATCTGTTGATCTGTGTCCGCTTCTATCGGGAAGTAATAAACATCAGATTGCTCTAGTAAGGAGGTACGATGATCGATACCTCCATCCAGATGAAAGACTTCGGTATGGCTCTTGATTAATTCTATGGCGGGTAAAAAACGTTCGCGCTGCAAGCCATTAAGATATAGATCGTCAGGCACGCGATTTGATGTTGCGATCAGGCATACCTGGTGTTTAAACAGGGCGTGCAGTAATTCACTTAATATCATGGCATCGGTGATATTGGTGACG